>JAEYNQ010000098.1 GCA_023412455.1 Bacillota bacterium | reverse complement strand
ATCTATTGTACCCAGCATGGCTTATGGATGAAAGCATAAAAGGTATAAAGGAAACAAAGGATAGACACTATTATGGAAACAGAATAGTGTCTATCTTTTGTTTTGAGATATTTATTCAAACAAAACTCATATTAAGTATAAAATTTATAAATATAGGGATAAATATATAAAAATATGATATAATGATGATTATTCAGTAAATAGTAGTTCGCTTATGAGACTTAAAAGAGTGTATTTCCTCTCTAAAAACAAGTCTTTATTTTTATGATATAGAAAAGAAGGGTGAGAACAATGATTAGGCAAGAGCAAAAGGCAGATTATGAAATCATTTATGAAGTCATTAAATCAGCTTTTGAAACAGCTGCTGTAAAGGATGGAGATGAACAGGATTATGTGAGTCATTTGAGAAACAGCTCCAAATATATTCCGGAATTAGCCCTTGTTGCAGAAGAAGAGGGGCATATTGTGGGACATATTATGCTGACTAAAATGGTCATTAAAGGAGAAGAACAAGATTTTGATGCTCTTTTACTTTCTCCTCTATGTGTTGCTTATGCCTATAGGAATAGAGGTATTGGAAAAAGCCTTGTTAAGGCTAGTTTTGAGCTTGCTCGCCAAAAGGGTTATTCCTCTGTCTTCTTGTGTGGAAATCCGGAGTATTATTGTCAATTTGGCTTTAAAGAAACCTCTGTATTTGGTATTTTTAATGAAAGCAATGTGCCACAAAAATATGTGATGGCTTGTGAACTCTTTAAGGATGCCTTAAAGGGGAAAAATGGTAAAATACGTATTGTGTAAAGGAGAAAGGAATGGAAGACAGAGAAATCAAAATCAGAACATACTTTGATGCATGGTTGGATAAGGATGGATCGTGTCTAGAGACTCTATTTGAGCCAGCTATTCGTTATACGGAATGTTATGGTCCAGAGTATCTGGGGCTAGAGCAAGTGAAGAAATGGTTTACTGAGTGGAATCTTTCTTCAAAGGTATTGGTTTGGGATGTAAAAGGATTTACCCACCAAGGCAATCAAACAGCGGTAGAGTGGTACTTTAAATATGAAAACAAGGACAATGGTGGTGAAATGGATGGGGTTTCCCTTATAAGCTTTAATGCGGAGGGGAAGATTTACCGTGTTAAAGAGTTTACCTCACAAGTAGAGCATCATTGGCCTTATGATAAAAGCTAGTGGCTTAATGAAAATAGAAGTTAAGAGGAGAAAGGTAATGGGTGAATTAGCTCAACTTCCTAATATAGGAAGGGTTGTAGAAGAACAGTTGCAGCAAGTAGGTATTACAACGTATGAAGAATTGAAAGCTATAGGTAGCAAAGAGGCCTGGCTTAAGATTCAAGTCATGGATCCTTCAGCTTGTATAAATCGCCTTTACGCTTTGGAAGGCGCCATAGAAAAGATTAATAAAAATCAGCTAAGTGCTGAGAAAAAAGCAGCGTTAAAAGCCTTTTATGAGAATAAGAAGGTTCATATAGGAGAAATTTAAGTAAATAAAGACTTAAAAAGGTGTTACCTGGTGGCTATAAAAGCCACAAGGTAACACCTTTTTAGTGAAGGATAAAACATTAACAAGACTTATCTTGAGGGAGGTCTCGTTGATCTAAAGGAATGTAACTATTTTTAGGACATACACTCTTATAAGCAGGACGAATAATCTTTCCTTTTTGAACCAGTTCCTCTATACGGTGAGCACTCCAGCCTGCAATACGCGCAATAGCGAAAATAGGTGTGTAGAGTTCAAGAGGTAAGCCCAGTAGATGATAGACGAAACCAGAATAGAAATCCACATTGGCACTTACGCCTTTATACATTTTACGGCTTTGAGCGATGATTTTAGGAGCTAATTCTTCTACCTTATTGTAGAAACGATATTCTTTTTCTAATCCTTTTTCAGTAGCTAGCTTAGCAGCATACTCTTTGAGTATGATAGCACGTGGATCGGAAACGGAGTAAATAGCATGCCCAATACCATAAATAAGACCTGATTTATCAAAAGCCTGTTTATTAAGAATTTTGGTTAAGTAGTCTTCGATTTGCGCTTCATCTTCTAAATCTGTAATATGCTTTTTCATATCTTCGAACATATGCACTACTTTAATGTTGGCACCACCATGCTTAGGACCTTTAAGAGAGCCAAGAGCTGCAGCCATAACGGAATAAGTATCTGTACCAGAAGAGGTAACTAAATGGGTGGTAAAAGAAGAGTTATTTCCACCACCATGTTCAGCGTGTAAAATAAGTGCTAGATCAAGAAGAGTAGCTTCTAAATGGGTATACTGCTTATTAGGACGTAACATATAGAGGATATTTTCAGCAGTAGATAGTTCTGGATTAGGGGTATGTATAAATAAGCTACGATGACAGTGGTAATGGCGATAGGCTTGATAGCCATAAACAGCTAAAGCAGGGAAAGTGGCAATAAGGGAAAGGCATTGCCTTAAAACATTGGAGATAGAGGTATCTTCTGGGTTTTCATCAAAGCTATAGAGAGCTAAGACGCTACGGGCAAGGGAATTCATTACATCCTTGCTAGGTGCTTTTAAAATCATATCGTTGACAAAGGAAATAGGAAGCCCACGATAGTTTCCAAGGAGTGCTTCAAACTCACTAAGCTCTTCCTTGTTGGGAAGTTTTCCAAAGAGGAGAAGATAGGTGGTTTCTTCAAAACCAAAACGTCCATCTTCTAAATAACCTTTTGTAATTTCCCTGATATCGATCCCACGGTAGCTGAGCTTGCCAGGAACAGGAATAATTTCATTTTCATCAATGATATAGGAGTGGACATCACCTATTTCTGTTAGACCAACAAGTACACCCCGTCCATCTAAGTCGCGTAAACCACGTTTCACTTCATATTTGGTGTACAACTCAGGGTCAATGACACCATTTTGTTCACAAAATGAGCTAAGTTTATGGAGGAGCTGTGTCGAACTGTTTAAAGGGAATTCATTCATTTCTCATCACCTTTCTCTTCTTAAAATTAACATAGTTCCATGTTATTATTATAAATTTAACATAAGATGGAACTAAAATCAATAATATTCAGATTAGTGCATGAATAAACATTTTGATAGATGGGGTAGTATCTCTTAAAAAAGGAAATATAAAACAGCTGATACGAAGTAAAAATTTTAAGTACCAACTGTTTTTATGTTTAATGAGAAAGAAGTTTTTTGACAGTATTTTCATGAGGTGTGACAAAAATTGTCTTGAAGTTTGTATAAATAACCATTCCCGGTTTAGCATTAGGGATTTTTTTGACATTCTTCTTCAAAGTATAATCAATAGGCACATGACTAGAAAGCTTACCACTACTGTAATAGGCAGCTAAGGTAGCTGCTTCTAAAAGAGAGGTTTCATCAATTTCTGTGAGATGGTCAAGGCGAACAATGACATGAGAACCTGGTCCGTCCTTAATATGAAGCCATAAGTCATTATTTTTAGCAAACTTCATAGTCAGTTGGTCATTCTGATAATTATTTTTACCCACATAAATGGATAATCCTGTTGAAGAGGTAAAATGAAGGTAAGGTAATTGCTTTTTTACAGACATTTTTTTGCCCAGAGCCTTACGTTTTTTAATGTAGCCCATTGTAAAAAGCTCTTCTCTAAGCTGAGCAATGTCTTCTTTGGTTTCCAAAAAGTCCAAAGACAGAAGGACAGAATTTAGGTATTTAAGGTCTTCTTCAATTTGGAGTAGTTGACTCGTAGCAGCAAGCTCTGTACGTTTAGCTTTACTATAAAGTTTAAAATAACGTTGGGCATTTTGAATGGCTGTAAGGTGCTCATCTAAAGGAATAGTGATTTCTTCATAAGGTTCTTCGTAGTAATTCATAGTGGTAAAGCTTTTTGCTTCTTCAGGTACTTGATGAGAATAAGCTGTGAGTAGCTCACCATATATTTTATAAAGATCCTTTTGGGTACATTCTTCTAGGGCGGCTTCTTGAATTTGTTTTTTACGTACGCCACGGTCAATAAACGTATGCACTAACTTTTTAATATCTGAGGTTTTTTGAGAAACATTAAAACGGGTACTTTTTTCAAAATAAAAATGTTCTAAAAGTTTACTCATAGAAGGTAAAATACTTTGACGATAGTTCTTGTAAAGAGAAAGCTCTAAAGCATAAAAATCAAAAGATAAATCATCTTCTCCATAATAAAGAACAGGCACAAAGCGATGTTCTTTTACATTAAGCATAAGAGCTTGGAAACTTTTGTAAAGGCTCCTAAGGGTAGCTAAATCGGTAGCTTCGCCTAATTGCTCTTCATCACAACCTGCAGTAAGACAGATTTCATGAGCGATGGCAGGAGATAGACCACTATAAGAGAGATATATTCCTTTATAGAGAGGAGAGGACTTGCTTTTTAAGGCCTCTATAAAGGCGTCTTCAGTGGTCTCTAAAGGATTTTGCTTTTCTTGATTGGGAGGATAAACATATGGTCTACCTGGAAGGACCTCTCGGACACTACTTTTATCCAGAGAGATATGTTTAATACTATCAACGATGGTATGATCTTCTTTGACTAAAATAATATTGCTATGTCGTCCCATGATTTCAATCAGGAGCTTTTTGACCTCCTTATCACCCATTTCATTAGTGGCCTCAATGTGTAATTCCACAATACGCTCAAAATGAGGTTGGGTTAAATCCAGAATTTTACCTCCCCCAATATGTTTTCGTAGCATCATACAAAACATGGGAGGCTCTGTGGAAGTATTTTTTGAAAGCTCCGTCAAATGAAGACGGGGGTAGTTACTATTGGCAGTTAAAAGTAATTTATAAGAAGCACTGTTATTACGAACAGAAAGTAAAATATCTTCTTTTTCAATTTGGTGGATTTTATCAATACGTCCTCCCACGAGAGCTGTACGCAATTCGTTTAGAAGACTAGAAAGGACAATGCCGTCTAAAGCCATAATCTATGAACCTCCTTTATTTATTGGACAAAGTATAGCACAATTTTTTTGAAAATAAAAGGCGAGTGTGTTATAATAAAAAATAGTGTAGAATAAGTTAAAGACAGATAGGGGAAGTAGGAAGAGATATGGTTTATAGTATGACAGGCTATGGAAGAAGTGAGAGACAAGAAAATAACCGAAAAGTAATAGTAGAAATAAGTGCTATTAATCACAGGTATTGTGACTTGAATATTAAGTTGCCACGTACATTAGCCAGCTTAGAAGAAAAAGTAAAAGAAGTGATTAAACAAAAAATCATTCGTGGGAAACTAGAAGTGAGTGTTTTTTATACTTCCGTATCGGAAGAAGATATTGAGGTTATTATTAATACCAGCTTATGTGAAGGCTATTTAAAGGGTTTACGAGAGATTGGTCAGCGCTTTAATCTAGAAGATGATATAAAGTTATCAGATCTTTTACAACTTAATGATTTGCTTTCTTTGCAAAAGAAAGCAGGCGATCAAGACGCTATTCAGACTCTTCTTTTAGAAACCTTAGATGAAGCGTTAAATGCCCTCATAGCCATGCGCCAAAAAGAAGGGGAAGCCTTAAGGAAGGATGTTCTTCTTAAAAAACAAGAAGTATGTGAACGGGTAAAATGCATTGAAGAGAGAAGTCCTCTCGTGGTGGAGGAATATAGAAAGAAGTTAACCCTTCGTTTAGAGAATTTATTGGGACAGGGTGTTGTAGATCCCAATCGTTTAGCTACTGAAGTGGCCCTAATGGCAGACAAGTCTTCAGTAGACGAAGAGCTTACCCGTTTAAAAAGTCATTGCAGTCAGTTAGAAGCTATTTTACAAGAAGAAGGTTCTATTGGACGTAAATTAGACTTTTTAATGCAAGAGATGAATAGGGAGGCCAATACCATTGGTTCTAAAGCTAATGATTATGCTATCACAAAAGAGGTTGTGGCCCTTAAAACGGAGATTGAAAAAATGAGGGAACAAGTGCAAAATATAGAGTAGGTGAAAAAATGAGTCGTTTTATTAACATTGGTTATGGAAATATCGTTTCTACTGACCGTATTGTAGCCATTGTAGCAGCAGAATCAGCGCCTATTAAGCGCTTAATTGCTAAAGCTAAAGAGAATGCTGAACTCATTGATGCCACCCAAGGGAGAAAGACAAGAGGTGTCATTATTACAGATAATCATCAGATTATTTTATCAGCCCTACAGCCTGAGACCATGGCCAGTCGCTTGACGACTGCAAAAGAATAAAGGAATTAAAGGAGAAAGTCATGCCAAGTCAAGGAATAAAAATTGTTTTATCTGGACCTTCAGGTTCAGGAAAGGGAACGATTGTTAAGGAGCTTATTAAAAAGGAGCATTTTATCCTTTCTGTGTCTGCTACCACACGTTCACCTAGACAAGGAGAACAAGATGGTGTACACTATTTCTTTAAAACAAAAGAAGAGTTTGAGACCATGATGAGAGATAATGAGCTTTTAGAGTATGCAGAGTTCTGTAATAATTATTATGGAACACCTAAAACATTTATAGAAGAAAGTGTAAAAAATGGAAAAGATGTTATACTAGAGATAGAAGTGCAGGGTGCTTTGCAAGTTAAAGCGATTTATCCAGAAGCTCTTTTTATTTTCGTGATGCCACCTAGCCTTGCAGAGCTAGAAAAGCGATTGGTAGGTAGAAATACAGAAAGTATGGCAGTCATTGCCCAAAGACTAGCCCGGGCAAAAGAAGAGCTGTTACTCTATAAAGAATATGATTATGTTGTCATCAATGATCGTCTAGAAGAAGCTGTTAAAGACATTGAGACTATTGTCTCAGCAGAAAAGTTAAGAAGCTATCGTTTTAAACAAGAAATAGAAAAAGAATGGAATGTCTAAGGAGGATTTTTAAATGTTACAACCATCTTATACCCAAATTATGAAAAAATTAAATACTGAGGGAGAGTCTAAGCTCACAAGTCGTTACTCTATTGTTATTGCCACAGCTAAAAGAGCAAGACAGATTATTGATGTGGTTAACGAACAAGCCGCTCTCAATAAAGAAGCAGATAAAACAGGAGAGAAGATCATTGACCCTGTTAAGATGAAAAAAGCTGCAGAGTTAAATGAAAAGTTAAAAACTAAAAAGCCAATCTCTATTGCAGTTGATGAGATTTATGGTGGCAAAATCCATATGTGTGAATTCCATGCAGAAGGTACTACAGAAGAAAATAAAGAAGTAGTGGAAGAGGCAGATACCAATTAAAATAAGGTTTTAACTTACAGGGGTAGTTGGTGATAAATGGCACCACGCCCTTTTCTTATGGGCAAGGAAATTTTAAGGTTAGGCTATTTCTAATGAGGAGTCGAAAGAGCTATGTACAATTATGCACAAGTTATTATACAGTTTGCTACGCTACCTGAGATTGATCGCTTCTATACCTATGGGTTGCCTGAAGAGCTTCGCTCATTGGTACAAATTGGTCAGCGTGTGAAAGTTCCCTTTGGTCCTCACAATGCTCCTCAGATTGGGTATGTGGCTCGCTTATTAGGAGAAAGAGAGGAACTGGGCTATGAAGTTAAGACACTTCTTAGTTTAGTGGATGAGGAGCCTATTCTAAATAGCAAACAGTGGGAAATGATTCATTTTATGGTGGAATATTATGGTACAAGTTATGCAGCGGCCATTGATGCAGTGGTTCCTCCTGGTTTAAGTGCCAAGCCTTTTTCCAATCGTGAAGAAGTAATATTTATTGCACTGACAACAGATGAAAAGGCTCTCAGTCTTTATCGGGCACAAAATCAGCATAAAAAAAGTTTTCAAAAGCAGCAAGCTCTCCTTGACTATTTAAAGGCAGAAGGACCCATTAGGCAAAAGGATTTAAAACAGCACACTGAAGTGAGTGCTTCTTCTCTAAAAACATTAGAACAAAAGGGACTTATTCATCTTTTTAGAGCCCCTTCCTATGTTAGGCCAGATGCTATTCAAGAGGATAAATTTAAAGTATTAAATGAGGCGCAAGAAAAGGCAAAAGCAACCCTTGTCACGTGTATTCAAGAGGGAAAATATGGTGCCTTTTTATTAAAAGGGATAACAGGAAGTGGAAAGACAGAGGTTTTTCTATATGCCATTCGTGAGGTGATTACTAGTGGGGGACAGGTCATTGTACTAGTGCCTGAAATTGCTCTAACCAAGCAGACTTTAGAGCGTTTTGAAGAGCGTTTTGGAAATCAAGTGGCCCTTACACATAGTCGTATGACACCTAAAGAAAGACAACAGCTTTATAGAAAAGTAGCAAAGGGGGAGGTCTCCATTGTCATTGGCCCTCGTAGTGCTGTGTTTATGCCCTTTAATCATTTGAAGATGGTTGTAGTGGATGAAGAACATGAAGCCAGTTTTAAATCAGAGATGAGTCCTAAATATCATGCCATTGATATCGCTCAGAAAAGAATGAAGAGTGAAGAAGGTGTCCTGCTTCTTGCAACGGCTACACCTAGCTTGGAGTCATACTATAAAGTACAATGTGGGGAGTATAAAGAGCTTATCCTTAACCAACGAATAGGAAAGGCTATTTTGCCAGAGGTGCAACTCGTAGATATGCGTCTTGAGTTAAGAGATGGCAATAATCAAGCCATTAGTCGTATCTTGCACCAAAGTATTTTAGAAACCCTTCAAAAGGGCCAACAAGTTATGCTACTTATTAATCGAAGAGGGCATTCCACTTTTATTAATTGCAGAAAATGTGGTTATGTCATGAAGTGCCATCATTGCGATGTGTCCATGACCTATCATCGCGCTAGTCAGCTTTTAGAGTGTCATTATTGTGGACATAAGCAAAAAGTTCCAGAAACGTGTCCAGCTTGTGGTTCTTCTTATATTAGATTTTTTGGAAGTGGTACGGAAAAAATAGAAGAATATTTAGAAAAACATTTTAATAATTATGGTATTGGGCGAATGGATTTGGATACAACCAGTGGAAAAGAAGGTCATTCTGCCATCTTAGAAGCCTTTAAGACGCGAAAGATTAATCTCTTAGTAGGGACGCAAATGATTGCAAAGGGCCATGATTTTCCAGAGGTCGGTTTAGTGGGCATTATTTCAGCAGACATGGCCCTTTATATGCAAGACTTTAGGAGTAATGAGCGAACTTTTCAGCTTCTTACCCAAGCTATGGGAAGAGCTGGCAGGAGTCATATTAAAGGGAAGGTTATCATTCAGACTTATAATCCAGAACACAGTGTTTTGGAGGCTATTAAGGCCAATGCGCAAGAGGCCTTTTATGTACAAGAGCTGGCCAATAGGAAGCTTTTAGGTTATCCGCCCTATGGTCATCTTTTTACAGTGATGGGAACAGGGAAAAGTGAAAGTGAAGTGATACGAAGTATGGGCATTTTAGGTGATTACTATAGACACTATGCCCAAAGAGCAAAAACAGACTTCCATATAATTGGACCAACTGTGGCTACAATAGGGAAGTTGGTTGACGAATACCGCTGGCGTATTATAATAATATCAGATAATCGTGAAAAGCTACTGGTTTATGGACGTTACTGTTTAGAACGTTTTAAAGAAAAAGAAAAAATAAAAACAATGAAAATACAATGGGATATTGACCCGTTGACACTACTGTAAATAAGGAGGATCTAATGGCTGTTCGAACAATTCGTACTGAAAAAGAAGAATTACTTAGAAAAAAATCAAAGGTGGTTAAAAAGTTTGACCAAAACTTAGCAAACCTTATTGAAGATATGAAAGAAACCATGTATTTATCTCAAGGAGTAGGTATTGCAGCTCCTCAGGTAGGTGTACTAAAACGTGTTTTTATCGTAGACATAGGAGAAGGTCCTATTGAATTTGTAAATCCAGAAATTTTAGAAGTAAGTGGAGAACAATTTGGAGAGGAAGGTTGCTTAAGCGTACCCAAAAGATATGGCTATGTCAGACGACCTAACTATGTAAAGATGCGAGCTCAAGACCGTTTTGGTAACTTGTTTGAAATAGAAGGAGAGGAATTTATGGCAAGGGCCATGCTTCATGAAAACGACCATCTAGAAGGAACCCTTTTCATTGATAAAGTTGAAGGAGACATAGTAGAAGTTACAGATAACGATTAATAGGAGGCTATTATGCGCGTTGTATTTATGGGAACACCTGATTTTGCTGTTCCAACCTTGCAAATGTTAATAGAAGAAGGACACACCATCTGTGCAGTAGTCACACAACCAGATAAGCCTAAAGGAAGAGGAAAAAAGGAGATGATGCCTCCTGTAAAGGAACTAGCTCTTCGTTATGACTTACCTGTTTTGCAACCACAGCGCATTCGAGGAGATAAAGATTTTGAAACCCACATACAATCTTTAAATCCGGATATTATAGTAGTAGTAGCATTTGGACAGATTCTTCCGGAAAGCATACTCCATATTCCAAAATATGGCTGTATCAATATTCATGGCTCCTTACTTCCTAAATACAGAGGGGCTGCACCTATTCAATGG
Source organism: Bacillota bacterium (assembly GCA_023412455.1). GTDB lineage: Bacteria > Bacillota > Clostridia > Lachnospirales > Cellulosilyticaceae > Sporanaerobium. The sequence goes on along the minus strand of JAEYNQ010000098.1, from coordinate 221 downwards.
TCCATTATAAATGGTGAAAAGATAACAGGTGTAACCATTATGTATATGGATAAGGGAATGGATACAGGAGATATGCTTCTTAAAAGAGAGATACCTATTACTCCAGAAGAGACTTATGAAACCCTTCATGACAAAATGAAAGAGGTAGGAGCGCAGGCACTTTTAGAAGCAATGCCCCTTATATTAGCAGGAGGTCCTTCAAGAGAGAAACAAGAGGAAGC
>JAEYNQ010000048.1 GCA_023412455.1 Bacillota bacterium | reverse complement strand
CTAGGGACAGATTTCATCCTTTTTTATCATTTTATCACTAAAACTAAGCATATTTCTTTCAAATAAAGCACATAATAATGTTGAATTTTTAAAAGGAAGCTTTTGACTTTTTTTAGTGACTTGTGGTTAAAAATACCAGAATAATAAAATTCTATTTGCACATATTAATACCATAGTAACCACAAAACATTCTAGCTCTTTAAAGAGTCTCGATTATTTGGTGGCTACTAAAAACTAAAACCTTATAGGGGGCAATTATTATGGCAAACAAACAAGCTTTTGAATCAATGAAATACGAAGTTGCTAAAGAAGTTGGCGTACCTTTAAAACAAGGCTACAACGGAGATCTTACTTCTAGAGAAGCAGGAAAAATCGGTGGCACAATCGTACAAAAAGTTTTCGAAAGCTACAAAGGCTCAAAATAATTTGAAGTAGCACAAGAAAGGAGCTACCCTACTAAAGGGAGCTCCTTTTTTGTGTCTAATAAATAGCCTACTCTGCTACAATTTCTGCATCTCCAAACCAGAATTTACCTATTGGATTTAACTCCCAACCTTCTACGCGCTCATTTACCATAACATTAGCCACATAATAGTATATTGGAATCATCGGTAAATCTTCCATGAGGATTTCTTGCGCTTTATAGAAATGCTCCATTCTTTCTTGTCCAGTGGTTGTACGAGAAAGTTGCATCTCTGTATCATAGGCAGTATTGCTATAACGCCCAATATTTTGACCATTACCTGATTCAAAAATATCTAACATGGTTTGTGGATCCATATAGTCCCCAATCCAACCACGGCGCGCTATATGCATAAAGGCATTGTTGTTGGTTGTATCTTGGAATACCGCCCATTCTTGGTTAGTGAGTTTTACATTAATTCCCAAGTTTTGCTTCCACATTTCTTGAATCGCTTCTGCAATGGCTTTATGACCATCATTGGTATTATAAAGAATTTCAATTTCTGGGAAACCTTGTCCATTTGGATAACCTGCTTCTGCAAGAAGCGCTTGGGCCTGTTCAATATCAGCTGATACACTCATGCCAAAATCTCCAGCTTTTTCATTGAAATCATTCCCTTCCGCATCTTGTATACCTTCTGGTACAAAACCTGTTGCAGGAATTTGTCCACCTTTTGTTACTTGTTCTGTAATCTGGGTACGGTCAATAGCTAAAGATAAAGCTTTACGTACATTCACATTCTGCATTAACTCATTATTCATATTAAATGCATAGTAATAGGTTCCAACCTTAGGAAGAACATAAAACGCATCATCTTCTACCATAAGGCGTGGAATCTCTCCTACTGGAACATACTCATTAATATCCAGTTCTCCAGCTGTATATTTTGTATGAGCTGTTGAATAGTCTACAATCATCTCACAAATAATTTTTTCAAGTTTTACATTTTCAGCATTCCAATAGTTTTCATTTTTAACGAGCACTAATTTATCACCCATTTTATACTCTGCTAACTTAAAAGGACCATTAGAAAGGGCTTTAGCTGGATCTTTTGCCCATGCATCATCTCCTACTACCTCTTCACGTACTGGCATAAAGGTTGGGAAAGCTGTTAAATTCAAGAAGAAAGGTGCAGGTTGAGCAAGTGTCACTTCTAAAGTTTTATCATCGAGGGCCTTAACACCCAGCTCACTGGCTTCCTTTTTACCTTGTGCAATTTCAGCTGCATTTAATAAGTTGGCTGAAGTAAAGATATCAATATACTCGGAGGCAGTTAATGGGTTGGCCCCACGTTTCCAAGCAAATTCAAAATCACCTGCTTTTACAGGCTCACCATCTGTCCATTTAGCCTCTCTTAAGGTAAAGGTATACACTAAGCCATCTTCAGAGACCTCATAAGATTCTGCTATCCCTGGTATAAGCTCTCCATCTACCTGTCGCATAAGACCTTCGAAGGTATTATTAATAATATGACTTCCATCGGTAGCTGAATTTAATTGTGGATCAAGAGTTTTAGGATCTGCTCCTAAATTCATACGTAAGACTTGTTCTACGCTACTGGCCACTTCTGTTTGCACTTGTTGGTTCCCATCATTGCCTTCTGCTTTTTTACTTCCACAGCCAGCAAGTGTCATACTAGCTAGGGTAAGCATCATCATCAAACTAACGAGTTTCTTTTTCATGTCATTTCCTCCTGTTTTCTAGATGTATCGTTTATGTATAAAGCCTAGGACTTCCTTAGGTCTCTTAACTTAAAGGGAAAACCTAGGTTTATGACAAAATGAATTATTTCGTATAAAGGTGACAGGCTACTTGGTGACCTGCCCCTAAATCAGTGACTTGTGGTTCTACCTGTGAACAAATGTCCATACAATACTGACAACGGGTGCGGAACCTACAACCTGAAGGTGGGTTTAATGGGCTTGGTACATCTCCCTGTAATATAATCCGACTTTGTGTCTTAGCTTTTAGTGGGTCTGGAATAGGGATAGCTGAAAGAAGAGCCTTCGTATAAGGATGAGCAGGATGCCTATAAAGCTCGTCACTCTCTCCGATTTCTACCATCTGTCCTAAATACATGACACCAATGCGATTAGAGATATGTTTCACCATGGATAAGTCATGGGCAATGAAAAGGTAAGTCAGTCCCATCTCCTCTTGAAGATCCTCTAACATATTAACGACCTGTGCTTGGATAGACACATCCAGAGCTGAAATAGGTTCATCACAAATAACAAATTCTGGTTGTACAGCAAGAGCTCTGGCAATCCCTATACGTTGCCGTTGTCCTCCACTAAATTCATGAGGGTAACGGCTGGCATGGTCTCTCATCAGTCCTACACGTTCTAAAAGGCTATGAATCCTATCATTTTTTTCCTTACCCTTAGCCAAATGATGGGTGTCAATAGCCTCTCCAATAATATCTGCAATGGTCATACGGCTATTAAGAGAAGCATAAGGGTCTTGGAAAACCATTTGCATACGCTTCCTATAGGGCATCATTTGTTTTTCCTTAAAGCCTGCAATATCTACTCCATCAAAAAGGATTTGGCCTGCTGTAGGCTGATATAACTTCATAAGTGTTCGCCCTGTTGTAGACTTACCACAACCTGATTCTCCTACGAGGCCTAAGGTTTCTCCCTTTTTTATATAAAGGGACACATTATCCACAGCCTTAACATATTGTTCATGTTGCCCCCATAAGCCACTTTTCTTGGTAAAATATTTTTTTAAGTTCCTTACTTCGATGAAGTTCTCATTTTTATTGACTGTCATGAATACTGTCCTCCTTTTTTAAAGGCTGGATGAGTGGGTGCTTGTGGATGAAGCATATGACATCTCGAGCGATGGGTTGGGGATAAGGTGTAAACCTGTGGCAATTCTTCTAAGCACTTATTCATAGCAAAGGAGCAGCGCTTGCAAAAAGCACAACCTTTAGGCGGATGGAGTAAATCAGGTGGCGAACCAGGTATAGGTTGCAAACGTTCCCTATGGATACTATCCGGGTTAGGAACAGAATGAAGAAGTCCCATTGTATAAGGATTTTGTGAATGATGGAAAATTTCTTCCACCGTCCCCTCCTCCATAATCATCCCACCATACATAACAACAACACGGCTACATAGTTGGGCAATCACTCCTAAATCATGGGTAATAAAAATAATAGAAGTGTCTAAGCGTTCCTTAATATCTCTCATTAAATCTAAGATTTGGGCTTGAATGGTTACATCCAGGGCAGTTGTTGGCTCATCCGCAATCAACAATTCCGGATCACATGAAAGGGCCATAGCAATCATTGCCCGCTGCCTCATTCCCCCTGAGAATTCATGAGGATAGTTATGAATACGTTGTTCTGGCGAAGGAATACCTACTAAGCGTAACATTTCAATAGCCAATTTTTCAGCTTCTTTATGCTTTAGTTTTTTATGGGTACGAATAACCTCTATCATTTGGTTACCAATAGTATAAACAGGATTGAGAGCACTCATGGGATCTTGAAAAATCATAGAGATTTGATTACCTTGAATACGTCGCATCTCTTTTTCTGATTTTTGAACAAGATCCTCCCCTTTAAAAAGGACTGTCCCTTCCTTTATTCTGCCAGGCTCTGAAAGTAAGCGCATGACAGAAGAACATGTAACAGATTTCCCACTTCCTGATTCACCTACTACGCCTAATACCTCACCTTTATATAGCTCAAAACTTACATCTCGTACAGATTGTACCTCTCCAAGATGGGTAAAAAAGGACGTTTTTAAGTTTTTTACTTCTAGCAATTTTTCTCGGCTCATCTTCTTCTACCTCTCCTTTTATTTACGTAATCTTGGGTCAAGTGCATCTCTTAGACCATCTCCTAAGAAATTAAATGCAAACATTGTTAGTGCAATGGCTACAGCAGGTGCCACTAATTGATAAGGATACGAACGAATCACACCTAGGGCTTCATTAGCTAATGTTCCCCATGAAGCTTCTGGTGCTGATACACCTAAACCAATAAAACTTAAAAAAGCTTCAGTAAAAATAGCACTTGGAATACTCATCGTCAGGGAGACGATAATAGGTCCCATTGCATTAGGAATAAGATGCTTTAAAATAATGCGCGTCCTAGAAACGCCTAGTGCCTTAGCCGCTAAAACAAACTCTTGCTCCTTTAAACTAAGCACTTGTCCCCTTACTAGACGGGCCATACTTACCCAATAAATAAGACCAATGGTCATAATAATGGTTTGAAGTCCTGGTCCAATAACGACCATTAATAAAATAACAATGAGTAAAGAAGGAATGGAATTAATAATATCCACAATACGCATCATAATATTATCAACGCGTCCTCCTTCATATCCTGCTATTCCACCATAAATAATCCCAATCAGTAAATTAACAAGGGAAGCTATAAGACCTACCATTAGGGAGATACGTGCTCCATAAAGAATACGAATCCAGACATCCCTTCCCATACCATCTGTCCCTAATAAATAACTTTTATTAAATACTTTTTTATTATTACTTAAGTCCACTTCTTGGCCTTCTACCAAAAGTTTATATTTACTTCCTTCTTCAGAAGAAATTTGTTGAGTTTTCTTTTTCTTTTTGGCCCCAGAATAATCCAGAACAACTTCTTTGTCACCTATTTCATAAGTTACTTTTCGTCCAACCTTGTCCTCTTTTATCTTTTGAGCCACTCCAAGAATTTTACCTTCTTCTGAGACTTCAATGAGTTTATATTCTTTATGTACATAAACATAATGGCCATTTCCTATATCTACCCGTTCAAAATGGGGTGGAATATTAGCTAGCTCTAAAACTTGATCAGAATAGCTTACTTCAGAAAATAATGGCCCTAATACAGCAATAAGTACAATTAAAATAATAGCTATAAAACCAAGCATTGCTAAAGTGTTTTTGCGAAGTCTTCTCCATGCATCTTGCCAATAAGTAAGACTAGGCCTAATTCCATCCTTTTCTTGTTTTACTGAATGATTGACTAATTCCCATTCTTTATTGCTTTCCATCCTTCGACCTCCTAATCTTGTAATTTAATCCGTGGATCAATCAAGGCGTAGGAAATATCTACAACGAAAACCATCACCACATAAATTGCTGCATAAAATAAAGTCATTCCCATAATAACGGTGTAATCACGATTCCCTACACTCTCTACAAAGTATTTTCCCATTCCTGGAATCGCAAAGATTTTTTCTACTACAAAAGAGCCTGTTAAAATACTGGCTACCATAGGACCTACATAAGTAACTACGGGAATCAAAGCATTTTTAAGAGCATGTTTACCTATTACACGGATCTTACTTAATCCATTAGCCCTGGCTGTTCGTATATAATCTTGTCTTAATACCTCCAACATACTCGAGCGCATCAAACGTGTTACAAATGCAACGGAAAAACCTGCCAATGCAATAACAGGACCAATATATCCTTTCCAACTAGCAAGTCCTCCTGCTGGAATAACACCTAGTTTTTCTCCAAATACATACATAATGAAAGCACCTACTACGAAACTTGGAATGGTCACACCAATGGTGGCAATCACCATAACCATATAATCAATGGCTGTATTTTGCTTAAGAGCTGAAACAATTCCAATGGGAATACCAATAAGTAAAACAAAAAGGACAGCTAATAACCCCACTTTAGCAGAAACAGGAAAACCTTGACCAATCATATCATTTACCCTTACCCCTGTTTTTTGAAAAGAAGGACCTAAATCTCCTTGGGTAACATCTCCTAGATAATCTACATACTGCTTCCAAAGAGGGGCATCTAAATTAAATTTCTCATTAAGCGCCTTTTCTACTTCTGGTGGTAATACACGTTCTCGTGTAAAAGGGCCTCCTGGTATAGAATGCATGAGAAAAAATGTAGCCGTTGCAATAATAAATAAAGTTACAAGCATAGAACAAATCCGCTTTAAGGTATATTTAAACATGTACCCTCCTCCTTTTAGTCCATTCTTTGTAAAGCTCCTTAAATTTCAGTGATGCTTAACTAATTTACATAATATAACATTTTATGTCATTTTGCAAGGTATACTTACTTTATATTTATTTTTTTGTCTCGCAAACAACAAATAATGCCATTTCGCCTATTTTTTCGACTGTTTACATGCTTAATTTTGATTGTATCTTTTTTTTTCTTGCAGTATTCACCTATAATTATACTGTTTTTAATTTACATAAGTTTTAAAATTTATTAACATAAAAAGCAACGGACACAAAGACCAGTCCATTGCTTTTTAAAATTTCCTATTCCATTAAAAACGTGTTAAACGATACGATTTCTTTTTTCACCTTTGAAATATGCCTCTATATTCCACACAATCTCATAAATCAGCCTCTTTCGTGCTTCTATACTGGCCCATGCAATATGAGGTGTAATGAGGAGCTTATGCATCTCTTGAACTCTAAAAAGAGGATTATCTTTATCAATGGGTTCTTTTTCTAACACATCCAAACCTGCTGCAGCTAGTTTTCCTTCATTCAACGCCCTAGCTAAATCCTCTTCGTCTATAATGCCACCTCTCCCAAGATTAAGCAAAATGGCCTCTTTTTTCATTTTAGAAAGCTGTTCATAACTGATCAAATTTTTAGTTTTCTCATTAAAAGGGGCATGAATAGATAGAATGTCACTCTCCTCAAGAAGCGAAGTCAGCTCTACACGCTTATAGCCCTCCTCATCATGATTCCCTGAGCTTGAGTAATAAATCACTTGAGCACCAAAGGCTGTTGCAATCTGAGCTACCTTTTTTCCTATAGCCCCTAGTCCAATAATTCCCCATGTCTTATCTGTTAACTCATGAAAAGGCCATGCAATATAGGTAAACGAACTATGCCCAGCATAGCGCTTACTCTTTACATACTCATCATAGTTTCTAAGCTGCTCCATTAAATAAAAGAGCATGGCAAAAGTATGTTGTGCCACACTGTGAGTCGAATAGCCTGCTACATTGACAACGCCTATTCCTCTTTGTTTGGCATAATGAATATCAATATTATTATAACCCGTAGCTGTTAATGCAATAAGTTTTAACTGCGTTGCTTCTTTTAAATTACTTTCATTTAAAAGAACCTTATTGGTAATGATAACTTCTACATTTTTTACACGCTCTGCTATTTCTTCAGGAGCTGTTAAATCATAGCTAACTACTTCACCACATGTTGTGATAGGGGTAAGATCAATATCTTTTCCCAAAGTAGCTGCATCTAAAATACAAATCCTCATCCTTTCTCCCCTTTCCTCCCACTTCTTATACATTTGCCCCTTTATAAATTTCATAAATGGCTTTTTCATCTAATTTCATAAAACTGCCGATTTCACGTTGTCCTTGGAAAGAACAATTTCTAGCAAGGCTTAATAAGATTTCATTTGTTTGTACTTTACCAAGGAGTCCACTTAGGTTAATAGGCATTTCTAATTCTTTAAAATAACTTTCCGTTGCTTCTATACCTGCCAAAGCTAATTCTTCTTGAGCACCTGTTATTCCCCAAACCTTTGTGGCATACTTTGCAAAACGAGCAGGTTTTTGTTTATAGACATACCTAGCCCAAGAACCCCATACAGCAGAGAGACTGGCGCCATGGGTCGCATCAAACATTCCACTTAATTCATGGCCCAGTTGATGGGTGGCAAAATCCCCTTCTGCACCTAAACCTGTTAAACAATTATGAGATAAACTACCTGCCCACATAATTTCTGAAAGGGCTCCGTAGCTCTGAGGATATTTAACTGCCTCTAAACCATTCTTAATAACTGTACGCAAAAGACCTTCTGCTAACTCATCTGTTAATTCATTGCCTTCCGTAGGCGTAAAGTAGCGCTCCATCGTATGCATCATAATATCTACAATACCACAGCGCAATTGATAACTAGGTACAGAATAGGTCAGTTCAGGATTCATAATCGCAAACTTTGGACGTGTTAAATCAGAAGGACGCCCTCTTTTAACATTTCCTTCCTCGTTGGTAATAACACTGGAATTACTGGTTTCACTTCCTGCTGCTGAAAGGGTTAAAATAACTCCTATAGGATAACAACCTTTAGGGTCTGCTTTTCTTAAATAATAATCCCATATGTCCATCTCTGGATTAGCTAGACCTAAAGCAATCGCTTTTGCAGAGTCAATGACACTTCCTCCCCCTACTGCCACTATAAAATCAACCTTCTCTTTTTTACAAAGAGCTATACCTTCCCTTACAAGACTAAGCCTTGGATTAGGTTTTACTCCTCCTAGACTAACATATTCTAAGCCAGCTTCCATTAAGGCTCTCTCCACCTTATTAAGGAGCCCTGATTCCACTGCACTTTTCCCACCATAATGAAGAAGAACTTTTTTTGCCCCCCAATTTTTTGCTTCTCTACCTACTTGCTGCTCCGTATTTTTTCCAAAAATAACTTTAGTTGGCGAATAAAACTCAAATCCGTTCATCTGTATTCCTCCTTATTTCATCATGTTTTTATTATCTCTTTTATCATAGTCTAACTAGGCAAGAAAAGAAATAGTTCTCCTTCTACATTTCCAACTTTTTCATCAATTATTTTTTTTAAAAAGGTCATACTAATAAAGTAGTTTTCACCTTAATTTTGAAAGGAACATGATTATGGAAAAAAACCCAAGTATTAAATGCAGTGTTCAACAATGTCAATATCATGCAAATACAGAAGACTATTGTACACTTAACGCCATTCAAGTAGGTACCCATGAAGCTAACCCTACTCAGGTAGAATGCACAGACTGTAAATCCTTTGTTTTAAAATAAGCAAAAAAAGCTGTCCTAAAGAGGATTTCCTCCTTAGAACAGCCTTTTATTTCTAAACTGTCTACTGATTTTCTAAAAAATATAGCCATAAGGGTTAATAGGGGTTCCATTTTTACGTATTTCAAAATGCAGATGATTACCTGTAGAGTTTCCCGTGCTCCCTACACCGGCAATATTTTCACCTTTGGCAACCCGATCACCTGTACGTACATAAATACTGCTATTATGGGCATAGTAGGTCTTATACCCATTACCATGATCAATAATGACCATCTTACCATAACCCCCTGAATTATAGGAAGCATAAATGACTTTACCAGCTGCCGCTGCATAAATAGGCGTTCCAGCAGAGGCTGCTAAGTCAATCCCTCTGTGATACTGTGAGCCACGATAACCATAACCTGAACTCACACGACCTCTTCCATTTAAAGGATGCATAAACAAACCAGATGTTGGTCTTACAGAATCACCTGCTCCATTTTTAGGCTTAGCCTTTGTCCCATATAGAATTACTTTTGTAACAGACTCTTCTAGTACCTTTTCATTTAATGTCTCCCGACTCACTTCTTTTCCATTTATAGTTTTATAAAGGACCGTCATTTCTTTTTTACCATCGGCTCCTTCTACTTTTACCTTTGTTTCATCTTTATATAATGCATCTGAAGCTTCATACTTTATTTCCATAGGAATCATTTCTTTATAGGTTACTGTTTCTGTCATAGCTAAAGAAATAATGGGATCAGGCACTTGTAGCTTAATGATTTCACCAATTTGCATACAGGTTTCATCTTCAATTTGAGGATTAATTTCTAGAATATGATCCATAGTAGTATCATGAGAGATAGCAATATCCCAAATGTTGTCCCCTTCTTTCATCTCGTACTCTACAACTTCCTCTGTATTGGAAAGAAGTATATCTAGTGCCTCAGTTTCTGTTGCAATTTGGCTAGCCTCACTATACACAGTACACAGCGTAATCATTTCATTAAAATCAAAAGCATCTAATTGGCGTTGAACATAACTTTTTTCTTCTTGCCCTTGCTTTGTTTGGGGCAACTCTTCTACACTGCCTACATGAACCCTTTCGACTACTTGAGGTCTCTCATACATTCCATCTATTTGAAGCAGCTCCTTTTTGTCCTCTAACTCGGAAGAATGGGTGTGTTCATGGGCTGTATTGGCTGAACTCACTTGCTCTATCTTTTGATTTCCCTCTAAAGTTAAAGTAGCTTTCTTCGTCTCAGGAAGCTGCCTAGTGGCAATCTCCTCTAACAGACGGGTGGCTACCTCCTTACTTTCTACAACAACCTTCTCTTCACCATCCACTAGAATAGCATAGGCTTCTACCTGATAACTAATGGCCTTATTTATAGCCTCTGTTGCTGCTTTTTCATCTGAAATTTCCTTACTCTTCTTCTTTACATGCTCAAGGGCAAGGGTCTCATTTAAAACAATATTTGAACCTTCTTCTTTTTTGATACGGGCTACTACTCCTTCTACAAGGGCCATAGCTGCTTCTTTTTCTTTAACTACTGTTACTACTTCTCCATCTACTGATATGGCATAAGCATTATTACGCCTACTTAATATACCAACGGAGCTACCACCTATCACAATAACTGTGACAATGAGAGCCCCCTTTTTGGCTACTAAGGTTTGTTTCTTCCAATGGTTATGTATATAAAGTTTTAACTTTTCTTTTAATGCTTTTAGCTGGGCTGTCATTTTTAACACCTTCTTTAGTTTTTTCCTCGCCTTTTGTAAGGCTTATCCCTATGTCAATTTATGTTTTTTAAATTGAAAATTATTACACATTTGTTACAATCCGTTAAATTATACCAAATACCTCGATGTTTGTAAAGTCATAGACAACAGAGTGACCTTTCCACTGTGATAAAATAAAGAAGCGTCTCACAAGACACTACTACCCTTTTTAGAGTACCATTGCCTCATAAAACGCTATTATAGCTCATTATATAAAGGAAAATACATCCTTACTCACTTTTACCTTCTTTTATCTCTCTAAGGTATTCATAAGCTTCATTAATTTGACGAATCTTTTCATTGGCAAAATTCACATAATCCTCTGGCATACTCTCTGAAGCCAACTTATCTGGATGATATTCTTTCACCAACTTACGATAGGCCTTCTTAATTTCTGTCATGTTAGCCTCTTCACTCACACCCAACACCTGACAGTATTTATTGACCAAATTTTCTCGACTTTGTCCAAAGTCATAGCCTTGGTTCTCTCTATGGCTGTAACCTGTATTTCCCTGGTAATAAGAGTAAGCTCCCTGTCGTATAAATGAATTCTTAATACTGACATATTCATATTCAGATACACCTAACTCCAAAATAATTCTACGAATCTGAGCATCTTCCTTGGCAGAGACCTCACCATCTTCCATAGCAATGGCTACTAAAAGATAAGCAATAGTAATCATAACGTCTCTACGATTATAATACTCTCCAATGATTCGAGTAAAACTCTGATAATCTTCTGGATGCTTCTTTCCATAATCAAAAGAAGCGGCATACTGATTAATTTCTTCTCTTCCGATACCAAACTGACGTGAAATAAACTTTTTAAGCAAGTCAATTTCTGCTTTTGTAATGGCCCCCTCTGCCTTAGCTACAATAGCTGCCAAAGCCATAATAGAGGCAATAACAGGGTTTTTACCTCTAAAAGCCTCTTCCTCTTTCAAGTGGGGAGGAAGGCTAGGATAATGCTTAGGTAAAATGAAGAGAATTAAAATGGTCCACGGAAATACAAGTGCCGCTATTCCCCAAAGCCATGGGTTTCTGTGTTTATAGCTGGCTATCGCACCTGCCACCACTGCAAAAACAACGCGAAAAACCAGTGTAACCAACCCTACACTAAGCCCAATAATGGCTCGTAATATTGCTAGTATAAAATTCATATACATACCTCTCACTTCATCTCTCATAAGATGTGGTTTTCTATATTTTACGGGTTTATTTTATCACATCCATTATGTATCTACAATGAAGATAAAGAGGATTTCTTTATTTATTCCATTAAGCGTGTCAAAACTTCTGTTTCTAAAATCTTTCTTGCAGTAGTTCCTGACACACTATAAACCTCACTGTCGTCAATTTTTACAGAAGCAGCTTCTGAACTTCTATGGACAAAATCAATGGCATCTACATTTTGAACCTCATCACACATACGTACACAGTCCCTACAATTTATTTTTTTAATCAGTCGTTATATGGCTTTTAATTTTTAGTCCTTCACTACAAAGCCCCCTAATATTCTAGGAATATTAGGGGGGCTTCATAATCACTCTTATGACTTCTTGTAAATAAAAAACTCTTATTTTTTATATACCAAATGTTCCAACACAACCATCCACTAAACGTACAATGACTACTGAAGCTTGTGTATCTTTTTCTATTTTTTCAATAGCACCACATTCTCGTAACTTGTCCAGTATCTCATCATCACTAAACATGATTTCTTCCATTTCGCCTTCTAACACAAAAAAGTCCTCTGTCTCAAAATCCTTCAAAGAAAGTCCTAACTCAGCTTCTACCTGTACTAATAATTCTGTAAATTGTTCAAATAAACTCATTTTACTAATCCTCTCAATACAATATCTGATTATCTTTTATGACTATAGCATAACCCATACAGGATAGCAATATAAAATCTATGACTTTTTCATAGCAGCTTCTGTCATTTGAGAAGGAGAGCTATCTTTTACACTAATCATCTCATTTCCTTCTGTTTCTACTACTTTATAGGTGAGTTCACAGCTTAAACATACCGCTTTATAATTTGATACTTTACTTGATATTCTCACTAATTTTTCCCCACAACTTGTACAATAACCCAGTGTCATTTTTTTGTTTCCTCCTTTTCTATTCCATTTCTAAGCTCCTATATTATAAGCCCTTGCTCTTTTTATGAGCTTATCATAAATGGATACAATCTCAGGTTCATTACAATAGGTGGGTAAATCTTGAACCCTTAACCATCTTACCCCACTATTCTCTGCTTTATTTACTTGAAGCATTTGATTTTCTTCAGCAACTAGAATATAGGCGACAGATAAATGAAGGTGCGTACTGACATAATGCCCTTTTTTGTGATGCCCCCATACAGGTAGAATATCCAGGGAGGCAATAGACTGGAAGAGGGGCCTCACTTCTTGAAGTCCTGTTTCTTCACGCGCTTCCCTAAGGGCCACAGCCAATAAATCCTCTTCCCCATCCGCATGTCCACCTGTCCAAGTCCATGTATTATAAATAGTATGATGTACCATAAGCACTTTGTCTAGTGCGGGATTCATAATAAAGCCTGAACTGGTCAAATGAGCCCATTCATTTTCCCTCTTTAATACCGTCTTAGGAAATTGATGGATATAACCTAAAATAAGCCTTTGATCGTTTCTTTCCTTTTCATCTATAGGAATATAGGCTTGAATCTGCTCTCTAAAGTTCATCTTATTCTCCTTCTAGTTACTATTTATTCTTCCTCTTGCATCCATTAGTATATGATTTTCTTTATGTTTTTAATTTTAAGCTTCTTCAATAAGTATAACTTTCTTTTGATGCTTTGCAACCCCGTTTTATACTGTTAGTTTCTATTATACTTATAGTTAATAGTATTTTTTGAAACGGGCAAGCAAGCATCCAACCACATTATAAGCAAAACATTCCAGAAATTGCCACTTTGCTTAAACAGCCAAACTGTGAGCTTCCCATGAAGGTCGCTCACAGAACAGATGGATTGATATCGTACTTCTTAGTGATTCTTTTTATAATGAAACCCATTAAAGGCTTACTATTGTCTTTCTCAGGGTGTTTTTAGTTCAAGGGGTTTGTCGGTAATGATTAAGTCTACTCCCATATTGTGATACAGCCTCATGTCTTCTTTCTGATTAACTGTCCATACATATACCTTTTTTCCCCTCTGATGTAACTGCTGTACTAATTCCTCTGTAGCTGCTTTATGCTGTAAACTCACAAAGTCTAGTTCTTTTTCAGCCATGGCTTTTTCTAAATGGGACGTTATGAGCCCCACCTTTAAGGTGGGTTCTTTGTGTTTGAGCTTTATCATTAAATCACGATCAAAAGAGCAAATTTCTACTTGGTCTAACATCTTGTACCTCTTAAGATCCTCTATTACTTTCTCAATAAGTGCCTCTTTTAACCCATAGGCTTTTAGTTCTATAAGAAGAGGCATCTTCCCTTTCGTAAGCTTTAATGCACTTCTAAGGGTAGGAATCTCTCCATCTCTTTGCAGTATTTGTGCATAGGTTAGTGTATAAAGTGGCATAGCTTCCTCTACCCCTTGTCCTACTGTTTCATCATGAAAGAGCACCACTTGTCTATCTTTAGTAAGTTGTACATCTATTTCTATACACTTAATAGGCTGTTCCATAACATGCTTTATAGCCACTAGTGTATTTTCTTTTTCTGCGATTCCTCCTCCTCGATGGGCAGCCAACTTGATTCCTTCGGTAGCCTGGGTGGTTAGTAAACACAGACAAAAGCTTATACACACTATACTATTAACTAATCTCTTTTTTCTACCCATATCCTCTCGTTCCTCTCCTGCGCATTATTACTCATTTTTCCTTTTCCCTGGTTAAGGTGCTAAAGCAATCCTTTTTTAGTCTCTGAAATAATGGGGACCTTATAAAAGATAGCTTTTTACTTTTCCCATACTCTTATTCTTTTGAGCTCTTTGGAAAAATTGTCTAATCCTCCCACCTCTCATTACAAAAAGAGAATACTACTGAGCTTATATAAACAAAGTAGTATTCTCCAAAATTTTTAAACACGAGATTTAAAATCCTCATAGCCAAACTGCTTGATTAGCTGAAGACCCTTTGTTTCGCTGTATAGATAAATAGAGGGTAAATTCACTCCATTAAACGTATTATTTTTAACCATTGTATAGTGAGCCATATCACAAAAAACCAGTTGATCACCAGGTAGAAGTGGCTGTCTAAAGGAATAGTCACCTATTACATCCCCTGCTAAACAAGTGGCCCCTCCTAAACGATAGGTATAAGGATAATATCCCTCTTTTTCACTCCCTAAAATAAAGGGACGATAGGGCATCTCTAATACATCTGGCATATGACAAGCTGCTGAAGTATCTAAGATAGCTAGTTCTATTTCATTTTGAAAAGTCGTTAAAACAGTAGCAACTAAATAACCTGTATTTAAGGCCACTGCTTCCCCTGGCTCTAAATAAACCTCTACATCATATTTTTCTTTTATTTGTCGGATCCCTTTTATGAGCGCTTCTACATCATAATCTTTCCTTGTAATATGATGTCCTCCACCCATATTGAGCCATTTCATAGCATATAAGTAAGTCCCAAATTTTTCTTCTACTACTTGTAAGGTATGCAAGAGTGCATCAGCATTTTGCTCACACAAGGTGTGAAAGTGAAGTCCCTCTATACCTTCTAAAGCCTCCCATGACAGCTTTCCAGCCTTTTCACCAAAGCGAGAACCTGGAAAGCAGGGGTTATAAAGATCTGTTTTAATTTCTGAATACTCTGGATTAATTCGAAGACCACAACTTATAGACTTTTTATTCTTTCCAACCTTCTCTTTGTACTTCTGCCACTCCTTAAGACTATTAAAAACAATATGATCTGAATACTTTAGGATTTCTTCAAACTCATCTTCCTTATATGCAGGTGCATAAATATGAACCTCCTTACCCATTTCTTCATAACCTAAACGGGCTTCAAATAGAGAGCTGGAAGTAACCCCTGACAAATACTTTCCAATAAGAGGAAAGGTACTATACATTGAAAAAGCTTTTTGTGCCAAAAGAATATGACATCCTGCTTCTCTTTCCACTCGATTTAAAAGTTCTAGGTTTTTAATAAGTAAGCCTTCGTCAACTACATAACTGGGCGTAGGCACTTTTTCAAATGGTATTCCCATATCCACTCCTTAATCAACTAATGTAGGGTTAAAATCCTCTTGCCAAGGAAGTCCCCATTTATTAAGCGCTTCCATAAAAGGATCGGGATCAAATTCTTCAATATTATAGACACCTGGTTTCTTCCATTTGCCTGTCATAACCATCATGGCTCCAATCATAGCTGGTACACCCGTTGTATAAGAGATAGCCTGTGAACCCACCTCTTTATAGCAAGCTTCATGGTCGCACACATTATAGACATAGTAAGTCTTAGGTTGACCATCCTTTATCCCTTGCATAATACAGCCAATATTAGTTTTCCCCTTGGTACGTGGCCCAAGAGAAGCAGGGTCTGGTAACACAGCTTTTAAAAATTGTAAAGGTACAATAGGTTTACCCTCATACAGAATAGGTTCAATAGAAGTCATACCTACATTCTCTAGCACCTTTAAGTGGGTAATATATTTTTCTGAAAAGGTCATAAAGAAACGAATACGTTTAATTCCTTTAATATTTAGGGCAAGGGATTCGAGCTCTTCATGATGCAAAAGATACATCTCCTTGTCTCCAATCTCTGGGAAGTTATAAACTCTTTTAATCTCTAAAGGCTCTGTTTCGATCCATTTTCCCTCTTCAATATAGCTTCCTTTGGCAGTAATCTCTCGAATATTAATCTCTGGGTTAAAATTAGTAGCAAAAGGATACCCATGGTCCCCTGCATTGGCATCTAAAATATCAATGTAATGTATTTCGTCAAAATAATGTTTGGCTGCATAAGCTGAGAAAACCCCTGTTACACCTGGGTCAAAACCACTTCCTAAAAGGGCTGTGATTCCTGCCTTTTCAAACTTTTCTCGGTAAGCCCACTGCCATTTGTACTCAAACTTTGCCGTATCGAGTGGCTCATAATTGGCTGTATCTACATAATCCACTCCTGTAGCTAAACAGGCATCCATAATGGTCAAATCTTGATAAGGAAGGGCCACATTCATTACAATATCAGGCTTAAAACTTTCGATTAACTCAATCAACATCTGTGTATTGTCCGCATCTACCTGGGCCGTATGAATGATTGTTTTTCCTCCATCTAACTTGGCTTTTAGGGCATCACACTTGGACTTTGTACGACTGGCAATACAAATCTCCTCAAATACTTCATGATTTTGACAACATTTATGAACAACCACGCTAGCTACTCCACCTGCTCCTATGATTAACGCTTTTCCCATCTCTATCATCCTCTCTTAATAGGTTATTAGTTTTCTTATGTAATTTGGAAGGGCAAAACTCCCTTTGTGTATACTGGTATTGTAATAGAGGGTTTCTAACCCTAATGCATTCCATCTTTCCTCCCCTAAGTCCTTAATAGGATCATATTTTTTAGAGGCAAAGCCAAATAACCAATAGCCTGAAGAATAAGTAGGAATACAGGTGCCATAAAGCTTTGCAATAGGGAAAAAAGGAGTTATCCGTTCATAGGTTTTTCTTAATGAACTCACATTTCTTTCATAGTAGGGGCTTTCATGTTGGTTAATCAGCACGCCATCTTCTTTAAGGGCTTTATAGCAATTGCCATAAAACTCTTTTGTAAATAGCCCCTCACCCGGACCAAATGGGTCCGTAGAATCTACTAAAATAAGATCATACTCTGTCTCTTTCCCTCTTACAAAACGTAAGCCATCTTCATAATGAATCTGTACACGGGGGTCTTCTAATTTACAGGCTGTTTGAGGTAAAAACTTCTTACATACAGCTACAACACGCTCATCAATCTCCACTAAGTCAATATGCTTTATACTTTTATAACGTGTCAACTCACGAATAGCTCCCCCATCTCCTCCTCCAATTACCAATACCTTGTCAACGTGGGGATGAGTTGCTAGAGGGACATGTACCATCATATCATGATAAATAAACTCATCCTTCTCAGCCACCATCATTTGACTATCTAGTGTCAAAAAGGTACCAAATTCATAGGATTCCATTACATCAATACGTTGAAATTTACTTTGCTCTGAATACACATGGCGATCCACTTTAATAGAAAAACGTACATTAGGACTATGTTCTTGGGTATACCAAAGTTCCATTTATTACTTCCTCCTACTTTCTATTCTTTCTCCTCGTTGACTCCATATTCTAATACCACATTAATAGCTTCTACTTTTCTATCTTCTGTCCCTGTTAAAAAGCATCCTTTTTGTTTGGCATAGTCGATGTAGGCTAAAATTTCTTGGGTAATATACTCACCTGGTGCCAGTATAGGGATACCTGGTGGATAGCACATCACAAATTCACTACAAATCCTGCCCTTACTTCCCTTTAAAGGAATGGATTCTTTGGAGCTATAAAAAGCTTCTTGTGGTGTCATGGCTACGAGTGGATTAATGTATTCGTGATCTAGCATACCTGTTTGATCTTTACTGTAAAGCCTTTTAATTTCCGAAAGAGAAGAAATCAGACGTTCAATGGCAAAATCCTTATCCCCTACTGACACAATGGCCAATATATTTCCAATATCTCCAAATTCGATTTGAATATTATAGTCGTCTCTTAGAATGTCATAAACTTCAATCCCTGCAAGACCTATGGCCCGAGTATGTATAGAAAGCTTGGTAACATCAAAGTCATAGATCGTGTCCCCATTAATAAGTTCTTTACTAAAGGCATAATAGCCTCCTAGCTTATTAATTTCCGTTCGGGCATATTCTGCTAGTTCAATGACTCTGTCAAAAATGTCTTTTCCATGAAGAGCTAAATTTTTCCTCGAAATATCTAAAGAAGACATGAGCAAATAGGAGCCACTCGTAGTCTGGGTCAAGTTAATAATTTGTCTGACATAACCTTCTCTTACCTCGTTATTAATGAGCAAAAAGGAGCTTTGTGTCAGTGAGCCTCCTGTCTTATGCATACTTATAGCTGCCATATCTGCCCCTACACGCATAGCAGAAGCTGGCAACTTCTCATGAAAATAAAAATGAGTCCCATGGGCTTCATCTACAAGTACCAACATACCATGAGCATGGGCTAACTCTGTAATCTTTTTTAATGGAGAACAAATTCCATAATAAGTGGGATTATTAACAAGTACAGCCTTTGCATCAGGATTCTCTATTATGGCCTGCTCCACACTTTCATAGGACATGCCAAGTGGAATACCTAGTTCTTGATTAACTCCGGGATTCACATAAACAGGTACGGCACCACTTACCACCAATGCATTAATAGCGCTCCGATGTACATTGCGAGGCATAATGATTTTTTCACCTTTTTTACAGGCACTCATTACCATAGCTTGCACAGCTGATGTCGTCCCATTGACCATAAAAAAAGCATGTTTGCTTCCAAAGGCATCAGCAGCCAATTCCTCTGCTTGCTTAATGACTGAGACAGGATGACACAAATTGTCTAAAGGCTTCATAGAGTTTACATCCACACACATACAATTCTCCCCTAGAAACTGGGTAAGCTCTTTGTTACCCTGACCTCTTTTATGACCAGGTACATCAAAGGGAACGGAGCGACTGGCTTTATAGTTTTGTAAGGCTTCATAAATAGGCATTCTCTCTTGCGCGTATTTATACATGGGGTTATTTCCTTTACAAATTAGTTTATTTCTTTCCAAGAAGTATAGGTAATAGTAAAGTATTTGTTTAGTATTAATAGGTATTATTAAAACCTATTCTCTTCTTATACCTACTGGCCCATAAGCTTTCTCCTATTTCTTAGATTTCGTTCAATATTGTACAATAACCCTAAATAAATAGCAATACTTTTCTTATTGCATCTAATCTATTTGTTTACAAATAGTAAACTTTTTTATTCTAAATTTTCAATCTTTGCTCATAGGTTATTTTAAAGTTATTTTCTTTAGTCCTATTTTCAAGGCTTTTTGGTTTATTTCTATAAATACTATATTTTTTTATAATTTAAAAAATATTTTTTAATTCTAGCTTAATTAGAACAAAATCGACAGCATCAATTTATTAAAAAAACCTCCAATCCCTAGACAAGCTACTTTAAATATACTTTTTGCTGCTGCTATTCTTAAAAGTAAGTAAACCCATAACCCTCACTCTTCTATAGGAATATAGGTACTGTCACCTTTCCCCTGTATATAGCTATAAACAATATAGGCTGCATCCACCTCTTCTTTTCTTAAAGACACTCTAGGCTCTGTGGCCTCTTGAAGCAATTGATCCTTTAAAGAAGAGGTCACCTCCTCTTTCTCTACTTCATTACTAAAAAGAACCGTTGTTCCCTGCAGTCCATAAACCTTTATTCCCCCTGTCGGCTTAGGCATAAAAAGTAAACCTTTTTGATGACTTAAACTATAAGCCACTGCCTCTTTCCTAAACCTTAGAGCTTTGAGACTACTTAGGTTATTCTTGTAAAAGTTCGCTTTTTCAAAAGCCAAATTTAAAGCAGCCTCTTGCATTTTCTTCTCACAAAAAAAGAGAGGCTCTTCATTTCCACCCTTTAAAAAATCAATCATTCTTTCCAATCGTAAAGGAACTTGTTCCTCTCTTATTTGTGGGTCACAACACCCTATACATTTACCACTTAAAAAGGACAAACATCCTTCTTTAGGAAGAACTTCTTTACAGGTTGGCCATTGATAATAAGTATTCAAGGCTTGGACGGCCTCCACGAGTCCTTGCTTCCGGTCATAAGGACCAAAATAGAGCCCCTCTTTCCCCTTTTCATAGGCTATTTCAGCTCTCGGTAGAGGATTTTCTGGACAAACAACAAGATAACAATACTTTTTGTCTTCTTTAAGTAAACGATTATAAATCGGTTTCAATGTCTTAATAAGCTCACATTCTCTTAAAAGTGCTTCAAATTCTGTATCAACCACCTCATAATCAAAGCTTTTTATATGACGTACTAAACGTTTAACCTTAGGAGAATGCCCTTTATCTGAACCAAAATAAGAGCCCACTCGTTTTCTTAGCTCCTTTGACTTTCCCACATAGATAACGGACCCCTGGCTATCTTTCATTAAGTATACCCCTGGTAAACATGGTAATGTACTGGCCTTCTCCCTTAATAGGTGCTTCATCTTAATCCCTCTTCTTTTCAGTATTTCTGATTCTTACAACTAGACTTTATTATACAAAAGAAGAACGGCATGCTTCAACCTGTAAATCACGGTAATGTTTTACAGCTTTATTACTTTAAGGACATAAAAAAACCTCTAAAATGATAAGCATTTTAAAGGTTTCTTCTATTCTCTCAAGCTTATAATAAGTTTTTAATCAACTCAGCAGAACACATAGGTGAAAGGTAAGCAAGGGGCACATCAAATACGGTTTTAGCTCCTACTTGACCTTCTTTATTCATTCTTACTGCTGCACGGGCATAGGCTACTAAAACATGGGCTGTAAACTCTGGATTACTATCTAGCTTAAGAGAAAACTCAATAATTTGTTGATGCTCCTCTTCAGCTCCTGTTACACCACTCCTAAAGACAAAACCACCATGTGGCATTTTGTTGTGATTCGCCTTTAATTCTTCTTCTGTAATAAAATGAACAACTGTATCATAATCAGAGAAGTAATTAGGCATATTTTTAATGGTATTTTCGATTTCAGTTTTGTCTGCACCTTCCTCAGCTACCACAAAACATTCCCTTAAATGCTTTTGTCTTGTAGTAAGCTCTGGGGTTTTCCCTTGTCTTACCTCTTCAATAGCCTGTTCTATAGGTAGAGTATATTGAATACCATTTTTCACCCCTTTTACACGACGGATGGCATCTGAATGACCTTGGCTCACACCTTTTCCCCAGAAAGTATAATCCTTCCCTTTAGGTAAAAAGGCACCTGACATCATACGCATCATAGAAAATAATCCTGGATCCCAACCTACAGAAATAATACTTGTCTTGCCAGCTCCTTGGGCTGCTGCTTGCACATCTTCAAAATACTCTGGAATACGTGCATGGGTATCGAAACTATCAATGGTATTAAAGTGTTTGGCTAACTGTGGTCCTTGTACAGGTAAATCTGTGGCAGAACCTCCACATAAAATCATAACATCAATGGCTTCTTTATAAGCTTCTAAATTCTCCATGGCTACAACTTGAGCTGCTGCTGTTTGAATACTTACTGTTTCTGGTGCTCTTCTTGTAAAAACAGCTACAAGCTCCATATCTGGGTTTTGTCTTAAAGCTACTTCTACACCACGGCCTACATTGCCATAGCCTACAATACCTACTCTTATTTTATGGTTCACGATGGATGACCTCCTATGTATCTTCTCACTTACTCGTTACTTCCTAATATCCTTATTAGTAGTTTTAATGAGTACTACTAAATTATTTATGCATTTTCCCTTTTTGTCAAT
This sequence comes from Bacillota bacterium, assembly GCA_023412455.1. GTDB lineage: Bacteria > Bacillota > Clostridia > Lachnospirales > Cellulosilyticaceae > Sporanaerobium. The sequence goes on along the minus strand of JAEYNQ010000048.1, from coordinate 2,755 downwards.
ACCTCTATTATGTATTTTTTTATTTTTTTAATACGTCTTTTCAAAAATTATACTTTTACATTTTTTTATTCAAAGGATTAGGTTTCCTAGTCTATCCTCTCTCCTACTAAAATGTGCCAAAAAATAAGGAGCTCGTACTTTCACTTGAGACCACGAGCTCCTTTATTCCTTTTAGTCCACTAAAAATAAACCCTTACTTTATGGCTTCTTTAAATGTTTTCTTCCTAGGATTAAAATAAGCAGTGCCCCTCCAAAAAGGATGGTAATGGCTAAAATAGCAAAGGAGCTTCTGCCTGTTATTCCTTTAACCGTTGCATAAAGAGCTGGACCTATAACTGCTGCAAACTTACCAAATACATCAAAAAAGCCAAAGTACTCTCCAGACTTTTCTGGTGGAATCAGTTTGCCAAAATAAGACCGAGAGATAGCTTGAATCCCACCCTGGACTGTTCCTACTATAATGGCCATCAGCCAAAATAACTTTTCTGCTTGAGGAATTGATAAAAGACCTTCTTCTAATCCAAAGCCCATCCCAAAACCTAAAAAGCAAATAAAAAGATAGACTATAACAGCACCTACAATAAGCCTTAAGCCTCCCCATTTACCACTTAATCTACCAAAAAGGATGGCGCAAGGAAAAGCCACTAGTTGGGTTACCAAAAGGGCTAAGATCATTTTTATACTGTCTAAACCTAAGGTTGAACCATAACTGGTTGCCATATTAATAACTGTATTTACCCCATCAATATAGAAAAAATAAGCCAATAAGAAGACGAAAATGGCCTTATCTCTCACAATACTTTGAATCGTCCCTGACACAGCCTTAAAAATAGACTTAAGACTAGGTGCCTGCTGGGTTTCTATACCATAGTTTTGTTGAACATTTCGCAACATAGGAATGGAAAAAATCCCCCACCACAAAACTGTTAAAATAACAGAAAGGCGTACAGCCATGGTACCATCAATACCTATTTTTTCTCCTCCAGCAATCAACCCAATACTGATTAGAAAAGGTATGGTACTTCCTCCTATATAACCCACGCCATATCCTAAACTTGAAACATTATCCATACGTTTTACATCCGTCACATCTGTCAAGAAACTATCGTACACTAAGCAAGAACCCGAAAAACCGATGTGAGAAAGAGTATACCCTAGGAGCATTAACTGCCAGCTCCCAGTAAAAGCTGTTACAAGGGTAAAAAATAAGCCTATCATTAAAAAACGATTAAAAAGCTTTTTCTTATAACCTTTATAGTCTGCTATAGCACCTATAATTGGAGCTAAAATAGCCACTGTAGCCGTAGCAATAGCTGTTCCTATTCCCCACCAAAAATCCCCTGACTCCCCACTATTTTTACATACACTGCTAAAATAAATAGGGAACACTGCTGCGATCATAATGGTGGCATAAACCGAATTAGCAAAGTCATACATAATCCAACTTTTTTCTTCTCTTGTGAGCCTCATTAAATCCTCTCCTTATAAATGTTCTCTTTTACTTTTCCTCTTATATCAGGCATATCCAGCTCACACTCTGCAGCAACTAAAGCCGTTACGTCCAACAGGCTACCACCCTTTAGCACTTTACCTCCTTCAAAATTTTGTCCTTTTACCCCATAAAAAACCTGATACCCTGGGTAGTCTAAGGGATAGCCATGATTTCCCTTCTCCTTTTTTTCCTCTCTTTCATAATAATAGCCTTCCTTTGCACAAAACCCAAAGGCTAAAGTACTTCTTCCACAAACCTGCATTTCTTCTGGTGTTAAGAAGCGATTAAATCCTCTACTCTGTTTTATTCTCTCTTTTATTTGTTCCACTTTTTCTGAGGAACACTTGTAGTTATGAAGAAAAGCTGATCCTCCACAGCATTCTATATAGGCTTCTTGATAGGTTAAACCCATCTCCTCTAAAGAGTTATTGGCCAGTATACAATGCTTCACATCAAGTTGCCCATGGTCTGAAAAGAAGACTACTGTGGTGTCATTATCTAAGACTTCCAAAATCCTAGACAGACTCTTATCTAAAGATTCATAGGCTACACCAAGTTCCTTAGCTCCCTTGCCATAACGATGACATAAAGTGTCATAAGCTGTTAGGTGAAGGAACATTAAATCAGGTTGTTTTTCCTTGATAATATCCCTCATGACCAAAGTGGAAAAATCATCCAGCTCAGGCTGTGAAATACCTTTTAAGACTTTTCTATGTCTTACAAACTCTTTCATTTGTAACCATTTAGAGCCAGCTTTTAAGCTGACCACTATCTGACTTTCTCCTGGCTTTGCCATCACTTCTGGTACATTATAAGCCATTTCTTTAGCCCCTCCTGTAACAGGCCACATGACAGCAGCTGTCTTAAGTCCTTTTTCATAAGCTGCTTGCCAGAGAGTTTTCCCTTGAATCCATTCACTATGTGTGAGCCAATCTGGTTTATTGGTCTCTGGCTGTACCTTTGTATTAGAAACTATACCATGTTCATAAGGATACAGACCTGTGGCAATAGAAGTATGAATAGGATATGTATTGGACAAAAAGAGAGATTGCACTTGGCGTACAAGGGTACTTTCTTCACAAAGTGCCCGAAAATGCTTATATTTTTTTAGGGTTTCAAAAGTCTCATCTGATACTGCATCCAGACTTATTAATACCAGTTTCCTCAACCTGTTCTCCTCTTTCTTGATTATTAGCTCTTATAAATTTGTCCTTGATTATTCTTTATATTTCAAGCTTTGCAATTTATTATAACATAATTTAA
>JAEYNQ010000303.1 GCA_023412455.1 Bacillota bacterium | reverse complement strand
GTCTCTCCCTTTTGGCCATTATCCTTTGTGTGTCTGGACTCCTGTATGTGAAAAAACATACAAAATCTTGACATCCTTTCTAAATAGGTTAAACTTAGGAGTGTCATCATGATTTCTTCAAATCATTGTACTATTATTAAGAATATATTATACATTTATCAAGGAGGGACGAAATATGTCCAAACAAGGTAATTTATCTATTCATAGTGAAAATATCTTCCCCATTATAAAAAAATGGCTTTATTCTGACCATGATATTTTCACCCGTGAACTCATTTCTAACGGCTGCGATGCCATTCTAAAGTTTAAAAAACTTTGTGATTTAGGGGAAGCTACTGATACCCTAGGGGAACCTTTTAAAATAACTGTTACAGTTAATGAAAAAGAAAAAACCCTTGTCTTTGAAGATAATGGGATTGGTATGACCGAAGAGGAAATTGAAAAATATATCAATCAAATTGCCTTCTCTGGTGCCGAAGATTTCTTAGAAAAGTACAAAGATAAAATGGATCAAGACCAAATTATTGGACACTTTGGCCTTGGCTTCTATTCTGCCTTTATGGTAGCTGAAAAAATCACCATTGATACTGTTTCTTATCAAACAGGTACAGCCGTTAAATGGACTTGTGATGGTGGAACAACTTATTCTTTAAGTGAAGGGACTCGCCCTACACGTGGAACGGCCATTACCCTTTATGTTACAGAAGAAAGTAAGGAATTCTTAAACTTCTACACCCTTTCTCAAACCATCGAGAAATACTGTTCTTTCATGCCTCTTCCTATTTATGTGGTAGATGCTTGTAAAGAAGAAGAAAAGCAAGAAGCTCCTACTTCAGAAGAAGGTAAAGATCATGTAGCGCCTGAAGCTCCTGAACCTAAACCTATTAATGATACACATCCTCTTTATGTCAAACAACCTAATGAATGTACATCCGAAGAATATAAAGAATTTTACCGCAAGACTTTTATGGATTTCCATGAGCCTCTTTTCTGGATTCACCTCAATATGGACTATCCTTTCCGTCTCAAAGGTATTCTCTACTTCCCTAAGCTTTCACACGAATTAGAAACCATTGAGGGACGTATTAAACTTTATAATAATCAAGTTTTTGTAGCTGAGAATATCAAAGAAGTCATTCCTGAGTTTTTACTTCTTCTAAAAGGTGTTATCGATTGCCCTGATTTACCTCTTAACGTTTCTCGTAGTCTCCTTCAAAACGATGGCTTTGTTAAGAAAATTGCTGATTATATCACCAAAAAAGTGGCAGATAAACTCATTTCTCTTTATAAAAAAGAAAATGAAGATTACAAAAAATTTTGGGATGATATTGCACCTTTCATCAAATACGGCTGTTTAAGAGAAAGCAAATTCTATGATAAGATGAAAGATTACTTGCTTTTCAAAACCACAGATGACACGTATCTTACTTTAAGTGAGTATTTAGAAGCAGCTAAAGAAGCCCATGAGAATAAAGTATTTTATGTTTCCAATAAAGAGCAACAATCTCAATATATCAGCCTCTTTAAAGAAAATGGCTTAAATGCTGTTTACTTAGAGCACTCTATTGATAATCCATTTATTTCTCATATGGAAGCCCATAACCATGACGTCAAATTTATGCGTATTGATGCAGATATTGCTGGTGCTCTTAAAGGAGAAACAACGGATAAGACCTATGAAGAAAAGTTAACAACTCTCTTTAGAAAAGTTCTTAATAAAGATCAGCTTAAAGTTTCTATAGAAAACTTAAAATCTCAAAACGTAGCTTCTATGATATTAGTTTCAGAAGAAAGCCGTCGTATGCAAGAAATGATGAAGATGTATGGTATGGCAGGCATGAATATGGGAATGCCTATGGGAGAAAATGAGCTCACCCTCGTTCTTAACCAAAACCACCCACTTATTGATGCCTTATCTCATAAAGATTTATCAGAAGAAACAACTACTCTCCTCTGTGCCCATCTTTATGATTTAGCTTTACTGGCTAATCAAACCCTTAGCCCAGATGCTATGCACCAATTCTTAGAACGAAGTAATAAGCTTCTTGGAATGATTGCTCAATAAGCTTATATAACAACCCCAAAAATACTCCAACCAAAAACGAGCCATAAAACTAGTCTTAAATCTCTAGTTTTATGGCTCGTTTATTCATTTTGGGCTAATAGGATTGATTGGGTTCTATGTTCTTATGAAATAGAAGGCCCTTCATAACCCCCAAAATCTCTTCCAAAGTGATGATTATAGCAACTCTTATTATCGCCTACAGAATCAATAGTTGCAATAACCACAAGGACTTGCCCAACTAAGAGAAGCATATTTCCCCACACTTCTTGTTCATCCTCACTTAAACATCTAGAAAATAATACGGTTACTAATACAGCCACTAAGCTAGCATTACTACCATAAGTTAAACACTTAGACATTTCTATCACCACGCCTGTTTGTTATCTCCTATAGTATATTAATATTTTCCAGTTTTTGTTAATCTTTTCTATTTTGCTTTTCCTAAGTAGGCTTCTCTGATACTTTGGTTCTTTAAGAGTGCCTCACCTGTACCCTCCATAACAATATGTCCTGTTTCTAGTACATAGCCTAAGTCTGCCGTTTTAAGGGCCAAATTTGCATTTTGTTCAATAAGTAAAATGGTCATCCCCTGTTTATGGATTTCTTTAATAATATCAAAGATTCCCTTTACAATAAGGGGAGCAAGACCTAAAGAGGGCTCATCCATCATAATCAATTTAGGTTTGGAAAGAAGTGCTCTTGCAACAGCCAGCATTTGCTGTTCTCCACCTGATAAAGTACCTGCTAATTGCCAAGACCTTTCCTTAAGACGTGGAAAAAGGTCATAAACCCAAGCAATGTCCTCCTTTAAATCATCTTTACGCATATAGCCACCAATCTTAATATTTTCAATAACTGTTAAGTTAGGAAAGACACGTCTACCTTCTGGCACCAAGGTAATTCCTTTGCTTACAACTCTATCAGGTGATAGACCTACTAAATTGTCTCCATCAAAGGTAATCATTCCTTCAGAAGGCTTTGTTAAACCTACAATACTCTTTAGTACAGTACTTTTTCCTGCTCCATTAGCTCCAATTAAGGTGGCAATGGTATTATCGGGCACCTCAAAGCTAATACCTTTTACAGCTTCTATTCCACCATAAGCGACTTTTAACCCTTCTACTTTAAGCATCTTCTTCCACCCCCAAATAAGCTGCAATAACTTTCTCATTTTGTTGAATTTGGTCTGGTGTGCCATGGGCAATGGGTTCACCAAAGTCCAGTACATAAATATCATCCGAGATTTCCATAACAAGATCCATATGGTGTTCAATCATAAAGACGGTCATATCAAAGTCTTCTTTGACACTTTTTATAAAAGCCGTTAATTCTATAGTCTCTTGAGGATTCATTCCAGCTGCTGGTTCATCCAAAAGCAAAAGCTGTGGTTGGGTAGCTAAGGCTCTAGCAATTTCCAAGTGACGTTGTTGACCATAAGGAAGAGAACTGGCTATCTCATCCTTTAACTCAATAAGTCCCACCCTCTCTAATAGCTCCTCACACTCCTTGCGCATTTGTTTCTCTTCTTTTCTTGCCCAAGGCAAATGAAGTGCTGTGCTAAAAAGACTACTTTTTAGATGAAGATGCTTAGCAATCAGGACATTATCCATAACCGTTAACTGTTTAAAAAGACGGATATTTTGGAAGGTACGTGCAATGCCTAGCTGTGTAATCTTATGGGGCTTTAGAGCGGTAATATCCTTTCCATTAAAAAGAACTTTTCCTGATGTAGGCGTATACACACCTGTCACTACGTTAAAAGCAGTTGTTTTACCTGCTCCATTGGGACCAATAAGGGCTACTATCTGACCTTTATCTACTTTTAATGTTAGTTCATTAACAGCTGTTACACCACCAAAACGCATAACCACATCATCCAGTTGAAGTACATTATTCACTTAGATCACCTCCAACTTGATTATCTTCTTTTTTCTTTCCTAAATTCCTAAAGAATCCAATGACTCTCTCCCAACTCAATTCCGTTTGTCCCATCAGTCCATTACGATAAAATAGAACGATACCCATTAATAAGAGGGAGAATACCACCATACGTAGACCTGGTCTAAAGATCGGTATAGAAATACCCGCTATACTTAAAGGCTCATCTAAGAATCTTAACCACTCCAAACCTGCTGTGACAATGAAAGCGGAGATAATAGTTCCTGAAATACTGCCCATTCCGCCAAGTACAATGATTAAAAGGAAATTATAAGTAAGTGTAAAATAAAATTGTTTGGGATCTACTGTTCCTAAAAGGGCTGCAAATAGTCCTCCTCCAATTCCTGCCATAAAGGCACTGATCATAAAGGAAATCACTTTATGTTTGAAGAGGCCTATTCCCATGGCCTCTGCTGCAATCTCATCTTCACGTATGGCTTTAAAAGCCCTTCCATAGCTGGAGCGGATTAATAACACCATAAATCCAATAACAAGAATAGCAATACCCCATGTCCACCATAAATTTTTTATAGTAGGGATATTCTTAATTCCTAGTGCACCATTGGTAATCGTTTGGGTATTGGTAAAAATAATACGTATAATCTCCGAAAACCCTAAGGTAGCAATGGCTAAGTAATCTCCTCTTAGCCTTAAAACAGGAGCTCCAATTAAAAAGGCTACAATTGCAGCTAAAATCCCTCCTAGTAAAAGAGCTACCACAAAAGGAAGTTGAATCGTGCGAATAGCAGGATTCATAGGTACTAAGTAGAAAATCGTTCCCCTAGCTTCTATAGGGACTGTAAAAATAGCGACTGCATAGGCTCCAATAGCCATAAAACCTGCTTGACCTAATGAAAAAAGGCCTGTAAAACCATTAATTAGATTCATAGACAAGCCTAAAATCGTATAAATAGCACATAAATTCAAAATACGTCTTATGTAACTATCAAACATTTCGTTGGCTAAAAATATAAAAGCTATTAATACAATCATGGCTCCTATATTGAGAATCCATTTTGTTTTTGAAGGGAGTTGATACGTTGTTTTTATTGTTTTTTTCATATTTACACCTTCTCCGCTGTCTTTTCTCCTAGTAAACCGGTAGGACGTACTAGAAGTATAATGATAAGAAGTATAAAGGCAATGGCATCTCTATAACCTGTTAAGCCACTGAAAGCTGCTACTAAGAGTACTTCAGCAAGACCTAAAATAAAACCACCAACTACAGCACCTTTTATATTCCCAATGCCACCAATTACAGCAGCAATAAAACATTTAAGTCCTGGCATAACCCCCATAAGAGGTGAAACCTGTGGATATTTCATTCCCCATAAAATAGCACCGATAGCTGCTAAACCTGAACCAATCCCAAAGGTGTAGGCAATAATATTATTAATCTTGATTCCCATGACTTGAGCGATCTCATAATCCTTAGATACAGCACGCATGGCCATTCCCAGCTTGGTATGATTAATAATAAAGAGAAGTATAAAAAGAAGGACTAAGGCAATAATAGGTACAACAAGTGTGAGCACTTGTATGGATACCCCATTGATGACTAATACTTTTGTCATACTTGGAAAGTCAGGAAAAGCTTTAGGTTTTCCTGAAAATAAAAAGGTTGCAAGATTTTCTAATAAAAAAGAAACACCAATTGCTGAAATAAGTAGGGAAGTCTTAGGAGCATCTCTTAACGGCTTATAAGCCACCCTCTCTATTCCTGCTCCCAGTATAACCGTTATACCAATAACAAGTAAAAAGGCTACATACCAAGGCAAGTTAAAAACAGCTACGCCAAAGAAGGCAAAATATGCCGCCATCATGAAGATGTCACCATGTGCGAAATTAATCAGTCTTAAAATACCATACACCATGGTGTAACCAATAGCTATAAGGGCATATAAACTTCCTACTGATATCCCATTTGCTAAATGTTGCATAAACGTCTGTAAATCCATTTTCATCCTCCTTTTCTAAGCTATTCAGGCTAAAATTAACCCTCACCGTGATTATCTTCTAGGTGAGGGTTTCCCTACAAAAATATTACTCTATAACTACAGTATCCAGATAAACAAATTTGCCATCTTTTACTGTTTTAATCACAGCTGCATTTTTGTCAGCATCACCTTGGTCATTAATACTTATAGTACCTGTTACCCCTTCAAAATCTTTTGTAGAAGCAATGGCATCACGGATTGCAGTTGAATCTGCTGAGCCTGCTCTCTCAATAGCATCTAAAATTAAGAGATAAGCATCATAACCTAAAGCAGATACGGCAGCAACACTTTCCCTATCAGGATACTCTTTTTTGTATTCTTCCACGAATTTCTTAGCCTCATCAGTAACAGGAGCCGTATCATCAAAGAAAGTGGTATTAACAGCACCTTCTACATCTTGGCCACCTACTGTTAAGAATTCTTCTGTTTCCCATGTATCCCCACCAAGGAAGGGAACATCTAAACCTAAACTTTTAGCTTGTTTGATGACTAAGGCAGATTCTGTAAAGTTACCTGGTGCAAAAATCGCATCTGGATTTTTACCTTTAATATTAGTTAAAATACCGGAGAAGTCTTGGTCATTTGTATTATAATTACCTACTTCTACAATACAGTTTTCATCCCCTGTTAATTTCTTAAAAGCTTCTGCAAAGAAGTTGGCAAGACCCACTGCATAGTCATTGGATACTTCTTGAACAATAGCTACCTTTCGATAACCTTGTTGATAAGCATAGTTAGCCATAACTGTTCCTTGGAATGGGTCTAAGAAACATACTCTAAAATAATAATCATTACCTTGTGTAACCATTGGATTGGTACAAGAAGCACCTACTGCTGGAACTTTATTACTCTTCACCAGATCGCCAGCTGCCATAGAAAGCCCTGAACCCCATGATCCTATAATAGCGGCTACTTTATCCTTTTCTATGAGTCTAGCAGCGGCTGTAGTAGCTTCTGCCTTGTCTGACTTATTATCAGCAACGACTAACTCAATCTTCTTACCTAATACTTCTGGATAGAGTTTATTAGCTAATTTTACTCCTTCTAATTCTAACTCCCCTCCTGCTGCGTTGGCTCCAGTAAGTGGCTCAAATACACCAATTTTTATCACATTAGGATCTGCTTTTGTTCCACTACAACCCACTAACAGCGTTACAGATAGTCCTAAGCACAAAATACTTGCTAATAATTTTTTCATATTTTTCCCCCCATATTTTAAAGTAAACTCCTTCATTAACACTTATCAATTAGGCCCTCCGTAAACAAAAACAATTACCCTAACCCTCATGAATAAGAAGCCCATTGATTATGTTAATATTTATTATAATATATTCTATACTAATTAAAGTCAATAATATGAGTTATTAATAATTACAAATTCCATTATTTTATTCCATTAAATTCTATTTTTTTACTTTCTTGTACTATATTGTAGAATCTCAGCAAAAATAGCATAAACATCTTCATTTAATAAGTTTTTATGTTTGCTGCATCTCTCATAAGTTTCTTCATTTATGGCAGAAACCTCTTTCATATCCAGCAAGTTCTTCCATGAGGTGCCTAATAACTTATTAATTAAACGAATGAACTCTTCTTGTTGTACCTGCTCACCTACAGCTAGTACGTTTTCTAAATGAGGAAGGTTCCACCCTCCGTTAGCTTGTAGAAGCTCACACTGCCGTATAAGCGTCTCTTCATTCGCCTCTTCCTGACAGCGGTAATCATTTTTGTTATGATATTCTTTTGAAAGAAGACCTTTTCCTCTTAAATAGACGATTTGAGGATACGCCCAACTGCTTTTCTCTTCTTGAGGTTCCTCAATGGGTAAGTCTAAAAGAACACCTGACCTCCTTAAAATCTGTTGAACCGTTCTAATGGCTCCATCTGTTCGTATAAGCCCTTGTAAAGTCTCCTTGTTTTCAACACTATAACTAGCCATCACCCCTGCTGCCTGCCCCATTGCCATACCTACAGGTACTGTTCGTGCACTACTGTGAGCAATGCTATCCATACTCATAGACCGTCCCACGATCAATAGGCCCTCCAATTTTTCTGGCACCATCACTGAAAGAGGTAAGGTATAGAGGCTGCTTGAACTCAATACCGTTCCCCCTATGCCATCCTTTCTAGTGGCTTGTAAATCTGTAGGATAACTGCCATAGGCCACTTTATCTGGAAAATCCCTATTATTAAATAGGTCTTCACCCTTTAATGTATAAGCTCCCTTTATGCGTACTCCCTCTCGTATATAGAGTTCCTTAGCATAATGTCCAAGAGTGGCCTCTTTAAAACCTGGTGCCTTTTTATTTAAAAAACGAAGGATATGTGGCAACTCTTTTATTGCTTTTTCATAACTTTTTTGAATGCTTACTTTCTTTAAAGGATCCACATTAAAAATTTGAAACGCATTAATAAAGACTTCTCCATTATCTTGTAACGATAAATTTAGTTTACGGAGCTGAAAATCCTCACAAGTAGGCTCATAGGTTAGCATTTCTGCATAACCCCAAGCCACTCGGTTATTGGCACCTGTAGAGATGGACCCGTCGTCATTGAGATAAGCTTTTACCTTCTGCCAGTTCACATTTTTTACGGAAAATACAAGGGTAGCTGCTGCACACACCCTTCCTCGCCCCATATCCTCTCGTCCTACTATATAGTCAACACCTGCTTTTCTACTAAAGGGGGCATCTGGTGTCGCCTCAATCACTACCTTTGCTGGGAGATAGTAGCTCTTCCCCTCCTTTATATAGCTCACTCCCACTACCCTCCTGCCTTGTCTCAGTGGTAAAATGTGATGTGCTTCTAAGATACAATCGATGTGTTCTGTCTTAAGTAGGGCTTGAAAATACGTTAGGGTTTTTTCAACATCTATATTGGCTTCTTCGCCTACTGCCTTATAAAATTCTTCAAAAAATCCACCATTAACTATCTCTGAAGACCCCTGTTCACGATAATTCAAATCCAGCATACTCAGCATCCCTACTGTATAAAGACCACCTAGCTCATCCCTTGTATCCATTAGCAGTACACGTTTCCCCTGTCTACTGGCACTTACAGCACTACTTATTCCCTCAGGGTCTCCTCCTAATACAATGACATCATAGTTTGAATCCTTTTTATTATAGAAGACTGCCATCAGAACACAGATGATACCCACTATCCCTAGTATATGCTGTCTTTTTTTCATACACGCCACCTATTCACCATTTTATTTACTGGAGACACCCTTTTCTTCTAAAGATAGCATGAACAAACTCCCAAAATTTATACAGCCTTGGTAGAGGAGGAGCCCCCTCTTTTCTCTTCTTAACAAAAAAATGTGTCACTCCTTTCTCTAGTGACACATTTTTCTCGTTCTTTATAAGCCTAAGCTATTTTTTATTTTCCATTAAGCTATTTTTTATTTTCCATAAAGAATTTCTCTGCCATATTGCTTGCCAAACATCATATCGTATTGTAGCAACCAATGCTGCTGCTTTTTCTCTTTAATTTCTTGGGGAGCATGGAGTTGGGCTTTTCCCTCTTTATCTAAATAGACATAGTTGGAGTAAGCCGGAATCTCCTTTGAGAGCTCCAACAAATAATCAAAATAACGAGGGAGTTCAATACCCATGCTATCTAACACTCGAGGGGCTAAATAATGGGCATTCATCACACCCATATCTTGCTTTTGCAAGTTATAGTTATTCCAAGCTACAAAAGGTGTGGTATACATCTTTAAATAGTCCTCTGCAGACCACTCCCCTTCTGGAATGTATCCTAGTTCTTTATAGACCTTATACTCATTACCTAGCATAGGAAGATGATCTCCAAACATAAGGACAATGGTAGGTTCTTCTACATTTTTAAAATACTCAATAACCTGCTTTAATGCACTATCTGCATCTTTTACCCCTTGCGTATAATTATCAAGCATCGTCTGTGCTTCCTGGGAAATACCTGGTGCAGAGGCCGAAATATTTCGTGTCCCATAAACTTTATCCTCATAAGGTGCATGGTTCTCCATAGTTACTGTAAAGCCAAAGAAAGGGGCATCACTTGTTTTTTTAGCTTCTTCATATTCTTCTATCAGCTTATTTACCGTCTCTTGATCTGAAATATAATTACCACGTATTTGAGGATTGTCAAAGTCTTCATCACTCACAAACTTATCAAAACCAAGAGCAGGGTAGACTCCCTCTCTATTCCAGAACCATTTCTGATAAGAATGAATACCTGTGGTGGTATAGCCTTGCTCTTTTAAGAAAGAAACTAAGGAAGGGAATTCATCCTGTACATATTGTGGATAGGCCATGGCTCCACTAGGTAAAAACATAAGTCCATCACCTGTTAATACCTCAAATTCAGTATTGGCCGTATTCCCACCATATTGTTGACTCAAAATCCAACCACTTACCCCTTCCTCTCTTAAGGCATTAATAGTAGGCAATGGGTCTTCTGAAAAAGTAACATTTGAGAATCGTGTAGGATCCCAAAATGACTCATTCATAATCATAATAATATTGGGTTTTATTTCATCCTCCACGACTTTATTCACACTATTAGCTAATCTTTCAACGGTTTCTTGGCTATAGCCCTCTGGCTCCGTAATAATAATATTCTTGGTATTCACCATAAAACCTACAAGAAAGCCATTGTAGTCGTAGTTTCTTACTTGATCCCAGTTAATTTCATAAATCCCCAAAGCATTCATATGCTCTTTATTCATAAATAAAGCACGAAAGCCTACCACTAAACTTAGGCTCATCCCTATTACCCCCCACATACGGGTCTTTAGCCTCAGTTTTTTCTCCTTTATGAACAAGGTGATAATAAATAGGCCTATTACTAAACCCATAACACTTAGAACCTGAGGAGTAAACTCAATAGAAATATGTTCCATAATATTCCCTAATTCTTTGCCTAATCTCAAGTCCCATGGAACAAAAGAATCTCCTCTTAACTCCATTTTAAAATAGTTAATAAGTGCTCCTATCAAAAAAACAGAACCGGTGATTAACGTTGCACACCAAGTCCTTGAAGTTAAAAAGTAAAGACCTATAAATACTAAAGCAACAAGGCTATAGCTTACTAAAAAAGTGTTGGGCTTTAACTGGATCCATTCCCATGTATCCGCCATTGTTCCCCTTTGAAGATATTCTACTAAAAAACTAAGTATGAAAGGAAATAAACTCCAAATTACATATTTAAATAACTTGTGCCATCTATATTGAGGTGGTGTATTAAAAGAATGCTGTAATGTTTGTTTTATATTACTGACAAGCTCTGTCATCTCATCTATCCTCCCTATACAAAAGTGTAGTCTTATTATACTACACTCTTGTATAAGGAAACATTGTAAATTTATGGTGTAAAAATACCACAATAAAAAGCCCCTCTGATAGGGGCTTATCTACGCTTTTGTCTATTTTCTCTCTTGGAATAAAGCTCTCATATAATATCTTACACTCCTCCAAACAAGTCCTAGACCATTGCGTCTTTCTACTAGGCCAGTCCCCTCTGCTTTAATTCCACTATTATTCAAAATAGCTCCTAGACTTGCTTCCTCACCTTCCCTCTGCTCTTCACGAGTGTCTTCTTCTTTTGACTCTACTTTTAGTTGGTGTTGTTCATTCATTGTTTTTTCTTGCTCTGATTTTTTCTCTTCTTCTAATAGACAGCAGTTTTCTACCTCTTCCAAAGTTAAACCTTGCGTATAAATTAATTGTGCCAATTCTTGTCCTACATAGCGAATATGCCAAGGCTCATAACTATACCCCGTAATCTTTTCTTTACCTTTTGGGTAGCGAATAATAAAACCATAGTTGTGGGCATTTTGCGCTAGCCAGATTCCTTCTTTCGTTGTACCAAATCGTGTACTTAAGCTATACCCTACACTTTTAGCAGATACATCCATGGCTAAACCTGTTTGATGCTCACTTTTACCTGGCTGAGCACTCACTGTATCTGTATATTTTATTCCATACTGCCTTATGTATTGATTATAAAGGGTACTCTGCCTCTTATAAGAACGGTAGCCTGAAATAGCTACTAAATATATGTTTTCTTCAGCGGCTCCTTTAAAAAGTTCTTCCAGGTGAAAGGCTGCTGTTTTTTCCATATGATTCTTTTCTATATTTCCTGACTGCAATACCCATACATTGGGAATGACTAGGTTACTTGGTTTATAATCTGCTACTAAACTTCTCTCTTTATTTACAATTTGATGATATACATTATGATTTGGGCATGTGTCTACCGTTTGCTGTGCCATAAGTCCCAAGCTAAAGCTTAGGCATACACCTAATATCGCCCATTTATATAGTGGTTTTTGCTTCACATCGGGTCCCCTCTAGTTCTTATTGTAGTTTATTCTATTATAACGCAATAATCGACATGTTTAAATATTATTTGTATTATTTTGTCGAATTTTATATTTTATCTTTTGTAGCTTGTCCTTGTTTTAAAGGAGGCATTTGATTTTATTGTCAATCCTAGCATATCCTTCTCTTTTTATGAATAGGATAGCATAGATACATAAAGGTATTTTAGGCCCTACGCTTTCTATGCAGAATACATTTTATTTTTAAAGGAGTGATTATATGAGCCATCCACTGTCCCTTTATACTACTGCCCCACCTTTTACTGCTTCAAGTACACAAGGACTCCTTCACTTATCTGACTATACTGGAAAATGGGTTATCTTATTCTACACACCTGCATCTTTTTCCACCACTCATAAAAACGAATGGCTTCTTCTCAATAAAGTTAACCGTATTTTTGAAAGTAAAAACACACAACTTCTTGGTATTAGTGGGGATAAAAAAGCTACTCATATGTCCTGGTTTTATATGAATACAAGAAGTGGATACCCCCCTATTACCTTTCCACTAATTGATGATCGCCAAGGGGATATTGGTAAACTTTATGGTCTCTCAGAGCATCAGGAAAATCAGACTACTGCCTTTATCATTGATCCGGAGGGCTTTTTAAGACATACTACAGCGTATAATACACTAGGCCTTTCACAAATTCGTCAAGTCCTAGAAACAGTAGAAAAACTTCAAAATTCTTATAGACCACCTATTCAAAGTGAAGAAAACCAGCCCCTGGGTAATAATCCCAATTGTCCAACTACACCTATTGTAGGAGAATATGTTTTAGGTAATCCGGATAATGTAGATGCGCTACTTCTAGATTTTGCCATTTATGCCTTTGCTCTTATTAATGCAGATGGAACCTTCCAAGTTTATTCCACACGTTACCTCCAGCAACTTGCTAACCTTAAAACAGAAAACCCTGAGCTTAAGGTTATACTAGGGATAGGTGGCTGGGGAGCCGAAGGTTTCTCAGATGCTGCCCTTACACCTACTTCACGCTATGCCTTTGCAAGAGAGGCCCAGCGCTGGGTTAATCTCTATGGTTTGGATGGCGTGGATATAGATTGGGAATATCCTGGTTCTAGTGCAGCTGGCATCACATCCCGTCCGGAAGACAAAGAAAATTTTACCCTGCTTCTTCAGGCCCTTCGGGATGTCTTAGGACCAGAAGCTTGGTTGAGCGTAGCTGGCACAGGAGATCCTACTTATATTCGAAATGTGGAAATCAGTAATATAGCACCTATTATTAGTTACTTCAATCTTATGGCCTATGACTTTAATGCAGGTGAAACAGGGGCTAATGCCAGTACACATCATTCCAACCTCTTCCCCTCTCCTCTCTCCCTTAACAATGTCAGCGTAGATGGTCAAATTAGAAATCTAGAAGCAGCTGGTATGCCTTCTAGTAAAATCCTCATGGGCATTCCTTTCTATGGTAGATATGGGGCTACTAGCACCAAAACCTTTGATGACCTCCGTAGAAACTACATCAACAAAAATGGTTATCAAGTACGCTGGGACAATGTAGCGAAAGCTCCTTATATTGTAGATCCTTCTGATAATTTTGCTTATGGCTACGATAATCTTCTTTCTATTTACTTTAAAGGACTCTATGTAAGTAATAACTGCCTAGGTGGCATGTTTGCTTGGCAAAG
>JAEYNQ010000225.1 GCA_023412455.1 Bacillota bacterium | reverse complement strand
CCAAGAATGAAAGAAAGAAAGAAATACGGTCTCAAAGCAGCTCGTCGTGCACCACAATTCAGCAAGAGATAATGAGTTACAGGATACAAACCCCAAAAACCCAGTGTTTTTGGGGTTTTATTTATTTGTTAGAGAAGATATATTTCAAGGTTAACTAATTAATCACTTTTAGATAAGTAGGTATAGGAATACTATCGTTTTAGAGTAAGGTTTTGTAGATCAGCTTATAGGTTTTAAAATTTGAAATGCTAAATACAGTATTCACTTGAAAGTTCCAATTTTTTTGTTTAGGGGAGGATAATATGAAAAAGAGAATGATCTATGCAGGAATCACTATTTTATTATTGGTAGTGGAAGTACTTATTGCATTGTTTATGCATGGCAATTTTATAAGAGGTACCCTAGGGGATGTATTAGTTGTAATGCTTATATATGCATTTATTAGAATAATTATCCCAGATAAGCTAAAGCTACTTCCACTGTATGTATTCCTTTTTGCATGTATAACGGAGTTTTTGCAGGCTATTCATATTGTAGAGCTATTAGGGCTACAGGATAATAGTTTTTTTAGAATCTTGATTGGAAGCGTATTTGACTGGTTAGATATTTTAGCCTATGGCATAGGCTGCATTATCTTAGAAGCCTTGGAAAGACTAAAGTTTATAAAGATAAAAAAGGAGGGGTATTCGGAGAGGGGCCGCTGAGAAGGAGAGAGGGGGAACTTCCACCTACTGTGTCACCTCACCAAGAGACTCTAAACTCATGTGCCTTATGAACGGTCGATGCTCCTTCTCAGCTAGACTCCTCCAATCATCCCCCTTCTTTATTTCGCTAAACTATAGGTGGTGGGATTTTTTGGTATATAAAAAACCCCAAGCTATGCCTAGGGTTAAAAAAACGTGTAGCTATGAAAACTTATGATTCTAGTCCAATTTGTTTATCCGTTTCTAAAATGTGGTGAACTAACCAATCCGTTAAGAATTTTAAGAGTTCTGTAATCATACCATCTGACTGATCATCTAAGTGATCTAAGTTAAGCTCATCTAATTTTTGCTTAAATTCATCGTGTTGAATCTTATGGGTAAATAGCCTTTTATATCCCATACGCATCATATACTCTTCTTCGTTATTAAAATGCATAATGGTGTAGTCTTTTAGCTTATGTAGAATGGCGGAAATATTATCATATTTATCTACAATAAACTCATTACGCTGCAGTTGGTAAATTTCTTCTGCTATTTCAAACAGTTTACTATGTTCTTCATCAATAGAAGGAATACCAACAAAGTATTCACGTTTCATTTCGTACATATGCACCCTCCTTAGAAAGATAATAATTGTATTATATCAAAGAAAACAAAGATTTACTATTTATAATAATTAAATTAATTAAAATATTATTAAATATAAATTAAAAGATGGCTCCTCTATTATTTAGGAGTCATCTTTTAATTTAATGGTAAACTAGGAGTGAACCTAGCGTCTACCTTTCGTTTCTTGCCAGTCAAATAAAAGATTATATCGTTCAGTTATGAATTCTAATACACAATAATAGAGATCATTACACCTCTTAAAATGGCTTTTCAATCCACTGTACCACCTTTCCTTCTTTATATCCGAGTCTGTTAAGCGTTCTATGGTACCAACTAATGAAAGAGGATATCCAACGACGGTTGCCTTCGGATGGTGGCCAATTCTCCGTTTATAAGAAATACTTTGAGGAAGAAGGAACAAATAGGATTAGAGAAATGAGAAAAGATAAGTGGGATGAAGCCCATATTAAAGAATGTCGATAGGTCTATAAATACAGCTAGCGTGGAACGACATAAAAAATGCGGCTTCCGAGTAATTGGTTATCGTGAAAACATAGCCAAAGATCGTTTTGGAAACTGGTAGCCCACTACAATTATGGAGCGAAGAAATAATATAAGGTAATAGAGGAGTATGAATTCAGAAAAATATTATTAATTTTCAAAATAATATATGATATACTTGATATACATATTAGAATTTATAATAAAGCTTCATTATATCAAAGGAGAATACTTAATGGATAAGAGGGATTTCAATTTAAATGAGAGAACCGGAAGGTATAGTGCTAATCTACGAGGATTTCAAATAGAGATAGAGGCATCAGATTTCGCAGATGAGAAAATTGCTTTCTCAGAAAAAGTAATTGAAGCGTATCCATCAAAATTACCAGAGTTAGCATTGTTTTGCAAGGAATCAGAGTGTTTTCAAATGTGGTATCCAGAGGAGACGGTAGAAGATATTATGAGCAAACTGCATTTACCAATATTCCGGGTTGTTGATGAGGGGGGGCGCTTTACGTACTGTTATCACGAGCTGGATTGGGATCATATTATTGATATAGATTTTGAGGGAATACTGGAAACATTTTTGGAAGTGAATATTGATGGCTGACTTTCTAACTCAATTAAATATATTTAAGGGGATTTTAAATAACAGTTTCATTAGTATCTGAGGGGAAGAGTAGTAAGAGAGAGTCTGGGGGAGCTAAAAATGAAATCAAAAGAAGAGGTTTATAAGTTTATAAGGAAACAAAAGGTTGCCATCATAAGTTCAGTGGACAAAGAGGGGTTTCCTAATACGAAAGCCATGCTTATGCCACGAAAAATTGAGGGGAATTACTTTTACTTCTCTACCAATACCTCTTCTATGCGAGTGAGGCAGTATCAAGAAAACAATAAAGCAAGTCTTTATTTTTATAAAAAAGGGCTTGTGCACTATGAGGGCGTCATGCTTATAGGAACCATTGAAGTCATGGAAGATGAAGCAATTAAAAGGGAACTTTGGAAAATGGGAGATACTCTTTTTTACAAAAAGGGAGTAACAGATCCAGACTATTGTGTATTAAAGTTTACAGCAATGACAGGAAGGCATTATAGTGATTTAAAGACAGAGAGTTTTAGTGTTTAAAAGAATACGTGTATGAATACTATAATTTTGAGCAACAGGATAAAGTAAGTGAAGAGATAATATATGAAAGATAAGGGAGACATGGGGAAATGTGGTTATTTAATAAGAAAAAAAATAGGCAAACAGAAACAGCACAACCAGAAACAAGACAACCCAAGCCATTTGTTTTAGGGGTGTTGGATCTATTTCATCTAAAGGACTCAGATAATTTGGTAGTGGTTGGAAATGTGAAAGGAACAGTTCATGTAGGGGATGCCGTCTATATATCCAATCCAGGATCTGATATGGACGACATTTTGTTAACTACAATTATAGGCATCGAAAAGGGACCTAACCAATTAGTAGAAGAGGCCACAGACTGTCATGTAGGGTTATGCATTGAGAAAGGAGCTCAATATCCCATCCGTAAGGCATCTGTTTTGTTTACTAGAGATATCTCAGCAGGAGATGTTCATAATGCCTATATCCATGCTCTGGGTGATACATATGTGATGCAGCAAAAATTGGTTTTGACCGATGAAGAGATAGACCATTTATCCATTACAGATTGCGCCGAGATATGGCGACTTTTTGCATGGTTTCATTCCGAAGTCGTGAAGGAAGAAGAGGAACAAACAAAACAAGACAATCATAGAAAAGTGGAGCATTTAGCAGGTGCTCTGTGTAAGAAAATTATGACAGCTGATGCAATCTATTGCTTATTTAACAAAAATACGGGTGAACCCCACCTATTCTCCCGCACAATTCCTCGAGAGGATGGAGGCTACATATGTACGCCACCAGATATACGTATTTTTACAAAAGCCTATAATGAAGTTATTAGTAACAATTATCCTAAGGATAAGTTTGAAGTACGCTGCATTTCAAATGGAGAAAATAAAGAGGAAATTTATAATTTCTTTGGTAGTGCCTTTTATTTAAACGGAGCATGTGGGGTACAGATTATATCCGAACAAACATCCGTTGCAGCTACAATGTTAGTTCAAGAGCCAGATTATTCGCAGATTCCAAAACAGAATATTCCTGTAACAAATCCAGCTCTCATGCGTTGGATGCTTTTGCTTGGTCAACTTGGGAAAATACAGAGTGAAGAGGAGGAATTAGTGCATAGGTTGTATTATCGCTTTTTGGGGATTGAAATGGTAAAAGCCCAATTCTTAATACCCATGAAGCGTAATGGAGAAATGCAGCAGCCAGATGAAAATGGAAAAATGGTATTAGAAAAAGACATGACCATGGAATTTCTTACTATGGATGGAAAACATGATAGGCCGGCAGTACCAATGTTTACGGATTGGAAAAGACTTCGCATGGTTTATGACGATGAATGGAATGGCATGGTTCAACCTATTTCTGGAATGATTGATGTCTTTGATTGCGCCATTAATGCAACACACTATCCATTAGCTGGGTGTTATATTGCAAAAGATATGTATGAAGATATGTGTAAACAGGCTGAAGTTAAATAGAAAAATAGTTAAGAGAAAATGATAATTTGGAGGAGAATGTATATGGCTAGTATTTTTATAATTAAGTCTAAAATGGTGGACCCAAAAGAGTGGTACGATAAAGAAATGGGAAATGATATACCATGGAATTATGATGAGAGATTAAAAGCATATCGTGCGGGAGAGATATGCTTATCCGTCAAAAATAAAGGTGTTTGTTTTGAAGATTTATCTCAAACAGAGTTCTTTGGGTGGGATACTAATAGTTGGATTGAACTTTCACAAGGAAATGAACTTTTATATGGTTACTATGATGATGATAATCTTGAAGCAGAGTTTGTACATATTAAGCAAGGAAAATGTATAAGAGAATATAGAGAATATGGTGGAGAAGTTGAAACAGATGAGGGAGATACTCCAGAGTTTGAGCATTGTATGGACGTGGCTAAATTTGTAGATGAAGAGATGCTATCTTATATAGAGTAAGAGTTGAACTAGTAAACTCTCAAAAGATAGTTCTGGATAGCTTATATTGATTATATCAACGAAGAGGGACATACTTTTTACTCCCAAAAGAATGTTTATGAGGCACAACAAATCACTACCTTTCGCTATTTAGGTTTTTCTATTGAAGAGATTAAAGATATTCTGGAAAAACAAATCACTCTAGAAACGTCTCTAAGCCTACAAAAGAATTTGCTGAAGGACAAAATACTAGAGGCCAAGCGATTGATTTCAGCTATTGAAGACATGGAAATGGCCATACATCAAAAAAGTCATGTTGACATTAACCAATGTTGGGGGTAATCTACAAGCAACATAAGTAAAAAGATAGGATTGATAAGATGATAAGGGGATTGGTTTTATATTATTTAAATATTAAGCCCACTCATGGCTATGAGATTCAGAAGTTTATTCAATGATCCGGTGTGGAGCAATGGGCTAAGATTCAGTCGGGCTCCATTTATTATGCCCTAAGTAAGCTGGAAAAGGAAAAAAATATTCAGGTACAAAGAGAAGAGACAGCAGGTTCAAGGGTTCATAAAATTTATTGAAGAAATTAAAAATGTGGTAGAGAAAAATCCAGAGTTGGCCATTGAAAATCTCAAGCGTATTATGGAGGAGATCAAAAACAAGCATTAAGCCCTAAGAGAGAAGAAAAGTAGTCATAAATCCGGGTAGAATGCGCTTCTTTTCTGACTTCCTATTTATGTCCATCAGATAATACTGTATAATAGACATAAATTCAGAAATGAGAGGAGATTGGGAAATGAATAATTTTAGATTTTATGCACCAACCTATTTTTCTTTTGGTGAGGGAAGTGAAAAGGACGTTAGCCAGCTTATAAAACGCTTTGGTGGAAGCAAGGTCTTATTACATTATGGTGGTGGCTCTATCAAGCAAAATGGTGTTTTTGATGCCATCACAGAATCTCTTCAAAAAGCTGGGATTCCCTATGTCGAATTGGGAGGTGTAATGCCTAATCCTCGTAGTGGATTGGTTTATAAGGGGATTGAACTGTGTCGTAAAGAAGGTATTGACTTTATTTTAGCTGTAGGTGGTGGCAGTACCATTGATTCAGCAAAAGCCATTGCCTTAGGGGTGCCTTATGAAGGGGACTTCTGGGATTACTACGCAACGGATAAGCCAGTAGATGAAGCTTTACCTATAGGAACAGTTTTAACCATTGCTGCTGCAGGGAGCGAAGGTTCACCTGATTCGGTAATTACCCTTGAGGAGGGCATGTTGAAGTGGGCTACGAGTGGTGAAGCTTTACGTCCTAAGTTTTCTATTCTTAACCCCGCTTTTACCTGCAGCTTATCTGCTTATCAGACAGCTTGTGGAATCACTGACATTATGGTTCATGTTTGTGAACGTTATTTTACACGTACTAAAAATGTAGAGACCACAGATCGCCTCTGTGAGGCTGTTTTAAAGGCTGTTATTGAAGAAGCACCAAAGGTTATGAAGAATTTAGAGGATTATGAAGCAAGAGCTAATATTATGTGGGCTGGAATGGTGGCACACAATAATATTTGTGGAGTAGATAGGGAGCAGGATTGGGCTAGCCATGGCATAGAACATGAATTATCTGCCTTTTATGATTGTGCTCATGGAGCAGGCCTAGCAGTTATTACTCCAGCATGGATGACCTATGTTTATAAACAAGATGTGCTACGTTTTGCCCAGTTTGCAGTTCGGGTATGGGGCTGTGATATGAATTTTGAAAATCCAGAAATAACAGCTTTAGAAGGGATTGCACGCTTTAAGAGCTTTTTAAAAGCCATAGGCATGCCACTTAACTTTAAAGAACTAGGAGCTAAAGAAGAGGATATTCCTGCCATGGTAGACCATTTACTTAGAAGCGAAGGCGCGAGTATAGGTAACTTTGTCAAGCTTTATGCCAAGGATGTAGAGGCTATTTATCGGTTAGCTCTATAAATGGAACAAAGCTTGGAGAAAGAAGGGAAATAGTGTGCAGCTACTAAAGAAAGAAGTAGGCGCTTTTTTGATACTGGGTAGCTTGATAATAGGGTTAGTGGGTTGCAAGGAGCAAGCCACTAACCCTATTCGTAGTAATCCACAGGTAGAGAACCAACGGGTGGAAGTCACAGCATCCAGTAGTAAGCAGCAGTTAGAGGGAATGCAGCCAGAAGGAAGCAAGCAGCAGTTAGAAGAAATGCAACCAGAAGGAAGCAAGGAGCTTCAGCTAATCATGGTGGGAGATATCCTCCTGCATACACCTGTGACTGAAAGTGGTAAGAAAGCCGATGGGAGCTATAACTATTCTCATCTCTTTAAAGAGGTAAGGGAAGACATTGAAGCAGCTGATTTAGCCCTTGTGAATCAGGAGGTTATATTAGGAGGTAAGGAGCTAGGCCTTTCTGGCTACCCTACCTTTAATGGCCCTTATGAAGTGGGCGATGCATTGGTGGAGGCTGGTTTCGATGTCATCTTACAAGCTACTAATCATGCACTGGATAAAGGCAAAAAGGGGATTCTAAATACCCTTAGTTTTTGGGAAACAAAGTATCCTCATATAAAGGTGATGGGTATTCAGAAGAGTGATAAAAAGCAAGCCGATAAAATCTATGTCTACGAGAAGGAAGACATAAGACTGGCCATCCTTAACTATACCTATGGAACCAACGGAATTCCACTTCCAGATGGCCAGAGTCATTGGGTGAATCTTTTAAAAGAGGAGCAACTTAAAAAAGATATAGCAGTGGCCAAAGAGTTAGCAGACTTTATTGTGGTTTGTCCTCATTGGGGAACAGAGTATACCCATAGTGCAAGCAAGGAGCAATATTATTGGGCTCAGCTTATGGCAGATGAGGGAGTAGACTTGGTTTTAGGTACTCACCCCCATGTTATCCAGCCTGTAGAATGGGTACAAGGAAAAGGTGGACAGTCTATGCTCGTTTATTATTCCTTAGGAAACTTCGTTAACTCCACCGGTGAGTCAGGAAAGGGCATTGCAGATAGAATGTTAGGAGCCATGGCCAAGGTTACCTTAGGAAGAGATGAAAAAGGACAGGTAGTCATTAAAGGCTATGGAGCAGAGGCTTTAGTTACACATTTGGAAAAAGGGACAAAGCTGACCACCTATAAATTACAAGATTATACAGAGGATTTGGCAAGTAAAAATAAGATAAGAAATCAAGATGGAACCTTTAGTCTCGCTTATTGTAAGGAGCTATGGAAAGAAGTTTTTAAGGATGTGTTGGATCAGGCAGAGTTTTAGTCAGTAGTTCCTTTACTTTTGCAGGAATATACATAAATGTATTGCATAACTTATGCATATTATTTATAATTTAATAGATTATGATAAAATTATTTTGCATAAGGTTGTAGTATAACAAGGTAAAAGTTTGAGGGGGAAAGAGATGAACGAGGAACCAGGACAATGGAGTATAGGACAGAAAAAAAAGTTACGTAAAGTGTTTTTGCTTTCGGCGCTAATTACATTTCTAATTGCTTTAATGATAGTGGCAATAGGAGTATGGAGCTATTATACATATATTTATGAGGGAAGTAACAAAGTAGTAGAGCAGCCAATAGACATGGACAAGATGACAAAAGAAGAAAAAGAGCAACAAAAGCTGGAAACTATTAATAAGACAATAGCTGTATTTGGTGTAGATGCCGATGAATTGCGTACAGATGTTGTTATGGTTGTTAACTTCAATAGTAAGACCAATAAGATTAAAGTAGTGTCTATGCCTCGTGACACGAAAGTAAGCTGGACAGACAGTCAGAGGGCTTCTCTTAAAGAAGATAAAGGCTATTCACAAGT
>JAEYNQ010000189.1 GCA_023412455.1 Bacillota bacterium | reverse complement strand
CCGCCACTAAGCCTCAGGAGCAAGCTCCCTTAGCTTCGTTCGACTTGCATGTGTTAAGCACGCCGCCAGCGTTCATCCTGAGCCAGGATCAAACTCTCATAAAAAATGTTCGTTTGTCCATGCAACTTAAGTTGCTGACTTATTACTTAGTACTTAAAGTACTCTTGAACTTAAAGTTAAGTTCATGAATCGACTGGTTTTATGGTTACTATTTTGTTTTCAAAGTTCATTATTTACTACTTATCAGCGCTGTTTACTGCCGCTGACTTGATTAATAATACACTACTGCATTACATATGTCAACACTTTTAAAAAACTTTTTTTGCTTTTACTTTAAACCTTATTTATTCACAAGTTATCCATATATTTATCCACAGTTTGTGCATAACTTTTACTAAAACTAGACAATATTCTACAATATTTTTATCTCCTGATTCTATAAACCAAACCTCTATTATGTATCCTTAAGGAAGATTTTTATATGAAACTATTAAGTATTATAACTGCCATCAACGATGGAGCCCATCCACTTACCTGAGAAAACTTTCTCTATCTTATACTCATGTAGACATAATTGGCTTTTTATTATCAAAAAATAGACCACCATTCAAACAACTTTTTCCATTGAATTAGGCCCTTCTTCGTATTACATTAAATGTACTCAAGTTATTAGAAGTAGGTGACCATTATGATAACCGTAATAGGTAGTTTAAATATAGATTTAATTGTATATACCCAACATTTTCCTGAAACAGGTGAAACATTAACCGCTTATAAACAAAGTGATGCTCCTGGTGGTAAGGGAGCTAATCAAGCTGTAACTATTGGCCGTCTTGGTGGTCATGTAGAGATGATTGGTGCTATTGGTTCTGATATCTATGGCCATAGGCTTATTACTAATTTAGCCACTAATGGTGTAGGGACAAAGGGCATCAAACAATACAATGATGCAAGCACGGGCATGGCCTTTATTAATGTGGATCAGGTAGGTTCTAATAAAATTATCCTTGTTCCTGGTGCTAATCATTTACTTTCTTGTAAAGATATTGATGATAATATAGGACTTATTGAACAAAGTCACTTTGTCTTATTACAATTAGAGATTCCTTTAGAAACCGTTCAATATACTCTACTTCAAGCTTACAAGCTTCGTAAGAAGACGATTTTAAATCCTGCTCCAGCTTGTAAACTCCCTTCTGAGTATCTACAATATGTGGATATCTTAACGCCTAATGAACTAGAACTAGGTGCACTTACAGGCCATCCCTTAACAGATATTGACTCCATGAAAGTTGCTGCTCAAACCCTTATTCATCAAGGGGTGAAAGTTGTAATTGTAACTCTAGGCGAAAAGGGAGTATTAGTCGTTTCTGCAGATAAGTCCTCTTATATACCTGCTTACCCCGTTAAGGCAGTAGATACCACTGCTGCTGGCGATGCCTTTACAGGAGCTCTTGTCCTTGCTCTTTCTCAAGGTGAAATCTTACAAGATGCGGTGCACTTTGCCAATAAAGTGGCCTCTATTGTTGTTCAAAGACCTGGTACACAAGTTTCTCTCCCTACCCTGGAGGAAGTAAACAACCTATAAACTTTGTTTAATAAGATTTTATTTTAAATATTGATTTACATAATTCACTATTTTTTGTAATATTATTATATATTAAAGTATTATTCTTATTACTACGGAGTTAGCATTCTATATTCTAGGAGGTTTACGCAATTATGAGAAAACTGAAATTTGAAGATTGTAAAGCATATCTATTGGAATTAGCCCGGTTAATTGACAGCAACAAATGGTTGCTTATTGAACTCGACTCTAAGACAGGTGATGGAGATTTAGGTCTTACCATGAGTTTAGCTTTTAAAAAAGCAAGAGAACTCACTCTAAACTATGAAGATGAGCAAGAGGATATTGGGCGATTCTTTTCTAAAATTGGATTTACTATTAGTAAGGCCATTCCATGTACAATGAGTTCTCTCCTTGGCACAGGCTTTTTGAGAGTTGGTAGTGCTTTAAGTGGCAAAACTGAGCTTACTGCCGAGGATTTCAACCTCTTTACCCAAAGCTTTGCCCAAGGTGTTATGGATCGTGGGAAAGTACAACCTGGGGATCGTACTCTTCTAGACACTCTTTACCCTGCTGCTGAGCTGACTAAAAAGGTAATTACAACGGATGCAAACCTCTCACTACTTATGAAAACAGCCTATGATGCTGCTTTAGAAGGCTTAGAAGCTACCAAAAATATGATTCCTACAACAGGCAAAGCCCTTCACCACAAAGAACAATGTGTAGGTCTTCCCGACCAAGGAGCTACAGTAGGTATGCTTATTTACAAAGCTTGGATGAAATTCATTTAGTGGTGCACTTTTTTTCTAGACCTTAAAAAAGCCTTATGTATTGGAATAATGGAACTACCCCATAAGTTAGATTCTTAGGTCTCACTTATGGGGAAAGTTCCATCTTCTCTCCATTACATAAGGCTTTCTTTCTCATTCTTCTCTTTCTGAAGTCCTTAATCCTTTTTAATAACCCCTTGCTTTACCCTTCAAATAAGGCTTTAATCTCTTCTTCCGTCATTTTGGTAATAAAGGTTTCCCCTTCTTGAAGTATTCCTTCTGTAAGACCCATCTTTTTATCCTGAAGCTCTTTTATTTTTTCTTCAATAGAATCCTTTGTAATCAGTTGAAAAACTTGAACATTGTTCTTTTGTCCAATACGATAGGCTCTATCCGTTGCTTGATTCTGACTGGAAAGATTCCACCAAGGGTCATAGTGAATCACCACATCTGCACCTGTTAGATTAAGCCCTGTGCCTCCAGCTTTTAAAGAAATGAGAAAGATGGGGGTATCTGAGTGATTAAAATCTTCTACTAACCGCATTCTCTCTTCGGCCTTTGTTGCGCCAGTTAGCATATAATGCTTTATTCCTTCCTGTGTTAAGGTATTTGAAAGGATCTCTAACATGCTTGTAAATTGAGAAAAGAGTAAAATACGATGTCCTGCTTCCATACTGTCGTGTATAATCTCCATACATTGTTCTAGCTTTCCACTTCCTGCCTCATAATCTGCTAGATAAAGACTGGGGTGACAGCAAAGCTGCCTAAGGCGAGTGAGTAAGGCCAGTAGCTTGATATGGCTACGCCCCATACCCTTTTCTTTGATTTCCTCCTCCAGTTCTTCCTTCGCTTTGGCCAAATGTGCTGTATAGAGTTTGCGTTGCATGTCTTCCATGGAATTATAAATAACTGTTTCTGTTTTATCTGGCAATTCTTTAAGGACATCTTTTTTGAGACGTCTCAAAATAAAAGGCGCCACCATTTTCTTAAGCCTTAGCATGGCTTCTTGATCTTCACCTTTAACAATAGGTGCTTCAAAACGTCTTTTAAACTCTCCATAGTTAAACAAATAGCCTGACATAATAAAGTCAAATATACTCCAAAGCTCAGCTAATGAGTTTTCAATGGGTGTGCCTGTAAGGGCAAAGTTTATCTCACTTTTTATAACCTTTAAAGCTTTGGCGCTTAAGGTATTGGCATTTTTAATATACTGGGCCTCGTCCGCTATACAGTAGCGAAATTCTAGCTCTTCATAGAGCTCAATATCTCTTTTTAATAATTCATAAGAAGTAATTATAAGATCATAGCTTCTACTTTCTTCAAGTAGTTCCTTTCTAATTTCCATGTTCCCAGAAATAATAAGGGTTCTAAGATGAGGGGCAAAACGTCGTACTTCGTTTTGCCAGTTAAGGGTTAAGGAGGTAGGGCAAACTACCAAAGAGGGTTTCTCACAGGTTCCTTCGTACTCCGAATCAATGAGGGTAATCATTTGAAGGGTCTTACCTAAACCCATATCATCAGCCAATATGCCTCCAAATCCATAAGCAGCCATGGTTTTAAGCCATCTATATCCCTTTTTCTGATAACTTCTCAAGGTAGCTTGAATGGTCTTAGGTACTTCATAGTCTGCATCTTCTACATTTTTTACATCC
>JAEYNQ010000152.1 GCA_023412455.1 Bacillota bacterium | reverse complement strand
CCTATAATGGCTGTAACAACATAATTCAGGTTGCCCATGTTATTCATAATAGGCATTAAAATATTAGCAAACTTATTGGCATTATTGGCACTGTCATAGAGCTCTTCATTGAGGTCTTTAAAGGCTTTAAGTGTTTCCTCCTCATGACAGAACACTTTTACTACCTTTTGTCCCTCCATCATTTCTTCAATATAGCCATTGAGAGCCCCTAAATTCTTTTGCTGACGCATAAAATAGCTACCGCTTTGTCCTGCAATTTTCTTTGTCACCTTCAGCATTAAAAAAACCATACAAAGTGTAATGAGTGTTAAGGGAATATTTAAAATCAACATAGAAATAAAGACACTTGTAATCGTAATACCAGATGAAATAAGCTGGGGCATAGATTGGCTAATCATCTGCCTTAATGTATCGGTATCATTGGTATAAATACTCATAATATCTCCATGAGCATGGGTATCAAAATATTTAATAGGTAGCTTCTCCATATGTTTAAAGAGATCATCTCGTATATTTCTCAAGGTGCCTTGACAAACGAAAATCATTATACGGTTATAAATATAGGTAGAAAGTACCCCTACAAGAAATATACCTGCCATTAGCAAAAGGACTTGCCCTAGCTTACTAAAGTCTGGCTGATTTTGCCCTAAAAACGGAACAATATACACATCGATAAGGTCCTTCATAAACATAATGCCTACTACACTAGCTAAGGAACTAAGAATAATCAAGAAAAATACCACTATACAATGAACCTTATAGTTCTTAAAAATGTAGGCCATTAATCGTTTAAAAATGGGCCCTGCATTATCTAGCTTTACAGGTGCCATTGGTCTTTTGCCGGGTCCCATTGGTCCTCTATTCTGCCTCATTTTCGTCCACTCCTTTCATCTGAGAGCTATAGACATCCCCATAAATACTGCAAGTTGCCATAAGCTCCTCATGACTGCCTATTCCTACAATCTTTCCTTCATCTAAAACGATAATTTTATCTGCATCTTGAACGGATGAAATTCTTTGGGCAATAATCATTTTAGTCGTATGAGGGATTTCTTCTTTAAAAGCTTTTCGAATGAAAGTATCTGTTTTTGTATCCACAGCACTTGTGGAGTCATCTAAAATAAGAATCTTAGGCTTCTTAAGAAGGGCCCTAGCGATACAAAGCCTTTGCTTCTGACCACCTGATACATTACTTCCGCCTTGTTCAATATAGGTGTCATACTGCTTAGGCATCTTCTCTATAAACTCAGCGGCTTGTGAGAGCTTACAAGCTCTCATGATTTCTTCATCTGTTGCTTCCTTATTTCCCCAACGCAAATTTTCTTTAATCGTGCCTGAAAATAGAACATTCTTCTGAAGCACCATGGCCACTTCATTTCTTAGGGTCTCAAGATCATATTCTCTGACATCTAACCCACCTACTTTAACCTGGCCCCCTACTACATCATAAAGCCTTGGAATAAGCTGAACGAGGGAAGATTTCGCACTTCCTGTCCCTCCAATAATCCCAATCGTCTCACCGGACTTAATAGAAAAGTTGATTTTTTCAAGTACACAATTATTTTGTTCTTTGCCATAGGCAAAGTCTACCTCTTCAAAGTCAATAGAGCCATCCTTTACTTCAAAAACAGGATTTTCACCATTTTTTAAATCGGTTTCTTCATTAATGACCTCTGCAATACGCTCTGCTGAAGCCCGTGACATAATGACCATCACAAAAATCATAGCGATCATCATTAAACTCATTAAGATGTTCATAACATAGGCAAATAAACCCATGAGTTCACCTGTCTTTAAGCTCCCCCCTACAATCATCTTAGCTCCCATCCAAGAGATTAAAAGCATACATCCATACATAGCCAATTGCATAATAGGTGTATTTAATATAATGAGTTTTTCTGCTTTAGTAAACATTTGACAGAGGTTATTAGAAGCCTTCTCAAACTTAGTGATCTCATACTCTTCCCGTACATAGGCTTTAACAACCCGAATCGCATTAACATTTTCTTGTAGGCTAGCATTTAAATCATCATACTTTTTAAAAGCTTTCACAAAAACAGGATGGACCTTTCTTAAAATAAGCCACAAGGCTGTGCCTAAAAATAGAATGGCTCCCACAAAAATCATAGATAACCTTACATTAATAGTGAATGCCATAATCATCGCAAAAATAAGCATAAAAGGCGCTCTTGCACAAATACGAATAATCATCTGGTAAGCATTTTGTACATTGGTTACATCGGTTGTTAATCGTGTCACTAACCCTGCTGTAGAGTATTTATCAATATTAGAAAAAGAAAAATTTTGGATATTAGAGAACATAGCTTCTCTTATATTTTTAGCAAAACCCGTACTTGCCTTTGCGGCACATCTACCGGAAAGTACACCAAACATTAGGGCTAACATGGCTGCACCAACCATACACCCCCCCATGAATACCACATGCTTCATATTCCCCTTCTCTACTCCATCATCTATAATGGACGCCATCATGAGTGGTATGAGAACTTCCATAATGACTTCTAAAACTATATAGATGGGTGAAAGAATAGAATCCTTCTTATATTGTTTAACCTGTGCCAATAAGGTTTTTAACATCGCTTTTCCTCCTTTATCTTTCTATCTACCTAAACTAAAAATTAGCTTGCTAACCATTTTAACAAAATATTCCTCATACGTCTAGAGTAGACATGTTATTTAGCATAATATTTAAAATACGTACCACTTCTCTCTTTTCCTCTTCTGAAATATTCTTGTATAATCTCTCTTCCATTTTATGAAGCTGACTAATCATCTCAAGACGCTGCGCATAAGCCTTCTGGGTTAGTTTGACCTCCTTATAACGATTGTCCTTACTACTAATCCCTAATTCAATAAACCCCTTCTCCTGAAGCCTCTTTAATAACCCTGTAACAGTAGGACGCTTAAGATGAAATCTTTTTTCTATGTCAATGGGGTTCACCTCACGCCCTTCATTTTCATGTAAAAAGCCCAACAAATCACATTGGGCTGCCGTTAAATCTATTTTGGAAATCGCACAATTAAATTCTCTTTCATAAATATTATTTACCATTTTCAAAAGTAAGCCAAGCCTTGCCTGCTTTTTCATTTCCTTACTCCTTTACTTTGATTGACTTTTTATTATAACCTGTTGGCGTTCTCTTTTCACCTCTTCTATTGTACTCCTCTTCGTTAAATAAAGGTTACCACTTCTTCTAGTGGCTTTCTTCTGGGTTGCTTAGGTGTTTCATCGGCTGGTACACCCAGTGAAATAATAGCCACCAAGCTATAGTCTTCTTTTTTAAAACCTATGAGCTCTTCTAGCTCTTCTTTTGCAAAATTGGGACCTGTCATATAACACGTTCCATAACCTAGAGCCGATGCTGCTAACATAAAGTTCTCTACGGCTGCACCAATACCTTGTATATCTGAATGGGTGGATTTCATTTGCTCAATGATTTTCATATCCACTCGACTTGCCTTTAATATTTTTTCTTCAATCATATGATAAGCCTTACAATATACCATAATGGCACAGCCAGAACGTTTAAAGTTGGTATAGTAAGGAAGTAATGCCATGTATTTCTGCTTTTCTTCTTCTGTAGAGGTTAACTCAGCAATATGCCTATGACACCTTCCTACTATCTTCTCCATCTCATCTATAAGCTCTTGCTTTTGCACCACAACAAAATGCCAATTTTGTTGATGCTTAGGTGAAGGTGCATAAGTAGCTGCTTCTAGCATTTTCAAAATATCTTCTTTTGGAACCTGAATGGCTTTATAATCCCTAATACTTTTACGTTTATAAATAAAATCCAGTTCTGACATGCTTGTTTCCTTCTTTCCTTCTAAACTTCTAAACTTCTAAACTTTTGTTTTATCACTCTACTATAAGTTATATAGTGTTTTCCTGCAATACTCATTTATATAGGATAAAGACTACCTTCCTTAAACTACAAATTGACTAGTGTATAGTTCATGATAAAAACCTTTTTTATTTAAAAGCTCTTCATGACTGCCCTGTTCTATAATCTTACCCTCTCTCATGACTAAGATAATATCTGCATTTTGAATAGTGGACAAACGATGGGCTACAATAAAACTGGTTCTGCCTTCCATTAAGTGCTGAAATGCACTTTGAATCTTCATTTCTGTTCGTGTATCAATAGAGGAAGTGGCTTCATCCAGTATAAGCATGGGAGGCTTCATTAACATAACCCTGGCGATACAAAGAAGTTGCTTTTGCCCCTGGGAGAGGATCCCTCCTTCTTCACCTATGACCGTATCATACCCCTGTGGCAGGCGTTTAATAAAGGAATGGGCGTGGGCAGCTTGAGCCGTCACCAAAACTTCTTCTTCCGTAGCCTCTGGCTTTCCCATTTTGATATTTTCTCTAATGGTTCCTTTCTTAAGCCAAGTCTCTTGTAAAACCATACCGTAATTGAGACGTAAGCTCTTTCTAGTCATCTCCCTAATATCGATGGCATCTACTTGAATACTTCCCTTATTTACATCATAAAAACGCATGAGTAAATTAATAAGGGTGGTTTTCCCACAACCTGTGGGGCCTACAATAGCCACCTTTTGACCAGGTGCAATAGAAAGTGTAAAGTTCTCAATGAGTTTTTTCTCTGGTAAATAGGAAAATTTCACTGCTTCCCATTTTATAAAACCTTTTGCATTCTCTAAGTTTATCGCCTTAGGAGAATCTGGCACTTGAGCTTCTTCTTCTAATAGTTCAAATATACGGGCTGCACAAGCTAAGGCATTTTGCAACTCTGTTACTACACCTGATATCTCATTAAAAGGCTTCGTATATTGATTGGCATAACTCAAAAAGCTAGACCATGCCCCTATTGTCATTCCTCCACTTAGTACCGTTAAGGCTCCCGTCACAGCTACTCCTGCATACACAATACCATTTACAAATCGTGTGCTAGGATTGGTCAAAGAGGAAAAGAAGGTGGCCTTTAGCGAAGCCTTCGCCAATCTTTCATTGATTTCATCAAACTTCCAAAGAGCCTCTGCTTCATGCCCATAAGCCTTAACTACTTTCTCATTCCCTATGATTTCATCAATAAAAGCCGTTTGTTCCCCTCTTGTTTCAGACTGGAGCTTAAACATAAAATAGGTCTTTTTAGCAATAAAACTAGCCACAAATAAAGAAAGAGGTGTTACTAAAACCACTACAAAGGTAATGCCCACATTAATGGTTAGCATAAAGATAAGGGTACCTACTATGGTTGCTATGCTTGTGAAGAACTGGGTAAAGCCCATCAAAAGACCATCTCCAAACTGATCCACATCAGCAATAACTCGGCTTACAATATCCCCTTTAGGGTGGGTATCTAGATACTTAAGAGGTACTATCCCTATTTTTTTAAAGGCTTCCTCCCTAATATCACGTACCACATTATAGGTCACTTTATTATTGATTCGATTCATAATCCATTGGGCTATACCTGTTAAGCTTACAAGGACTGCCACTTGGGTAAGAACGGTTAAGATGGCCTGCCATTGCACCTTACCATCTACGATACCATCAATGGCTTTTCCTATTAAAATCGGCACATAAAGTGTAAGCCCTACAATCCCTACTGCCAGTATGATAGAAAGGACTAATAGTCCTCTATATTTCTTTAAGTAATGAAAAACTTTAAGAAGTGTTTCTTTTTGCATGCTCTTATTAAGTAACTTCTTTTTCATTACTCTACCTCCTTTTTAAACTGAGAATAATAGATTTCTCTATAAACCTCACAGCTTTCTAAAAGTGCCTCATGGGTTCCACAACCTACCATTCTGCCATCCTCTAACACCAGAATCTGATCTGCATACTGTATTGAAGCAGCTCTTTGAGATACCAAAACCACGGTAGGTTTGTAATCTAATTCTCTAATGGCTTTGCGTAGCTTGGCCTCAGTAGCAAAATCCAAAGCTGTGGTACTATCATCTAAAATTAAAATAGCCGGTTTTTTTACCAAAGCTCTGGCTATCGCTAGCCGTTGTCTCTGCCCTCCTGAAAGATTACTCCCCCCTTGTTCAACGAAGGCCTCTAGCCCTCCTTTAGCGTCCACTATGTCTTGTGCTTGGGCCATGCTTATTGCTTCTTCTAGTTCTGCTTTTGTAGCCTCTTTTTTACCCCAACGTAAGTTTTCCTCAATGGTTCCTTTAAAGAGGACAGCTTTTTGCATAACGATACCCACTTTTTGACGTAGAGTCTCTAGAGAATACTCCTTTACATTTAAGCCCTCAATCAAAACTTCACCTAACGTCGCATCATAAAACCTAGGAATAAGTTGTACAATAGAGCTCTTACCCGAACCTGTTCCCCCAATAATACCTATGGTCTCCCCAGGCATAACGCTAAAATGAATATCTGTCAAGGACTCTTCTCCAGCTCCTTTATAACAAAGAGAAACCCCTTTAAAACAAATGGCAGGCACTAAAGCTTGTTCTCCTAATTTCTCTACCCCTTCTTCACATTGTAATTCTTTTGTAGGCTGTAATTCTTCTTTAACCTTCATACTAGACTCTATTTCCAAGGCATCTCCTATACGATTGCCACAAGCGATAGATTTAGTAACTGTAATAATCAAAGCAGCTAATTTAATAAGTTCTATTAGAATCTGGGACATGTAGTTATATAAAGCTACAACTTCACCTTGGGTAAGATGACTGGCCTCTACCTGTAGTGCCCCTATCCAAATGAGCTGAATAATAACTAGATTAATAATGACATAAGTCAGAGGATTCATTAAGGCTGAGAGGTTTCCTGCCTTTTTTTGCTCATGGGTAAGGCTTTCATTGTAGCTATTAAAAGTTACTCTCTCCTCTTCTTCTTTGCAAAAGGCTCTGATGACACGCGCTCCCATTAAGTTCTCTCGCGTTATACTTAAAACATTATCTAACCTTTGTTGTACAACCTTTAGCATGGGAATATTGAGAAGCATCACTCCAAATACCACAATAGATAATAAAAGAATGGCTAGTACAAAAAGCATAGCCACCTTTACATCAATGGTAAAAGCCATAAAAGCAGCTCCAAATACCACAAAAGGGGATCTTAAAAATAAACGGAGAACCATATTGACACCATTTTGTGCTTGATTCACATCGCTGGTCATACGGGTGATCATGGTGGAGGTCCCTAGGGTATCAATTTCAGCAAAGGAAAGCCCTAATAAATGTTTAAACAAAGCCCGGCGCACACCTGTCCCAAAACCTACAGCAGCCTTTGCCGAGAAATACTGAGCGGTTACTGCACACACAAAGCCAATGACTCCTAATAGGACAAGGAGTATGCACATTTTAATGATATATGCCCCATCTCCACCTTCTATACCTTTATCAATAATGGCCGCAATCACTAAAGGTACAAATAGCTCGAAAGAAGCTTCTAGCATTTTAAAGGCTGGGGCTAAAATACACTCTTTCTTATAAGCCTTTAAATAGACAAGTAATTTTCTCATGTTATCCTCACACTCTATCTTTTTTATTCTTAGCATTTATCATAGCACACTCATTACCTTAAGAAAAATATAAATGACATAATCTATCCCTCTCTTTATTTCTTTAACCTATTTTGTTTTTTATCTAAAGAGGCAGAAGCTCAATAATGGGCTCCTGCCTTTATAGGTAAATGTTAAAGAAAGATTAATGACTCTTAAGCTTTTTATTATTTCGTATACAGTTCACAACAGCTAGAACCACCATACATACCACATTAATGGTTAAAATAGTTACCGCACCAACCATACCTATTTGATCCGCTACTACGCCAATCACTTGTGGAGTAATAATACCTCCTAATGCTGCAATTGCTAAAAGCATGGACATTCCAGTGGTGGAACCTTTAATGTACATTCCTCCATTGGCTATACAAGTTGGATAAACTCCTGCAAAGAAAAAGCCCATTCCTGCTACTCCTAAAGTGATAAGTGCTAAATTGGTGGTAGAAATAAGTAACAAGAAGAAAACACTTGTGCCTATACAGTTAATAAGGATCAGTAGCTGCTTACTCATCTTTGTTGAAATATAAGCGTTCAATAAACGTCCAATCATAATAATAATCCAGGTAATAGAAACTAAGTTTGTGGCATAGCTATCTGTCATAATCCCTGTACTTTTAAAATAAGTTACAAACCAACCATTTACGCAGTTTTCTGCACCTAGGTAAAAGAAAAGAATAAAACCTATAATATAAAAATCTACACTTTTTAAGAAGGTCTTAGAATCCTTTAGAGACTCTTGATTTTGTTTTTTATTTTTTTGTGTCTTATTGACTTTCTCTTCATCTAATGGCATGAGACCATAGCCTATACATGAAAATAAACTTACCACAGTAATCGTATAAATAATAAGACGCCAGTTAAATCCATTACCTATAAAAACACCTGTTAGGAAAGGGGCTAAAAAAGCGCCAATCGCAAAAACGGTATGTAATAAACTAAGGGCGGCAGGTGAACCATCATAATCATTTACTACCATATTATTGGTAATACTTACAGTACCTCTTCCTATTCCTAGCAAAATACAGGCTAAGTATAAAACTGGAATAGGTACTAGTAAGGTAAGCATCAATAAACTCAGTGGAATCAAGGTGGATAAGACAATACTCGTTAGCTTTCTACCTAGTAATTTAACAATAGGTGGATTAACAAAACTGGCTAAAAAGTTACCCATTGCAAAGGCTGATAACAGACCACCTGCTACACTGTAATTGATCCCCCTCTCTTCTATGAGATAGGGAAGTACTGCACCTATTACTAGGGCCATCATCCCGTTGGCTAAAAAAGAATAATAGCAAGGAATAAAAAGTTTCGCTTTTTTACTCATGAAAATCCCCTCTTTGTTGAAATAATTTACTACCTCCCCCTATCATATACAATATTTCAACATTTTTAAACCTTAAATTACAAAAAATTAATTATTTTATCTCAAATTATTTTAGTAACTTTATCAAATCCCGTTATTAATAGTGCCTCATCCATTAGATGAATACCCTGCCGTTATACCCTATCCTTCTATTTCTTGAATATCTTCTACATCATAGCCTGCGTCATCAAGGGCTTTACTAAGCAAATCATTGGTTATCTTCGTTTCTAAGATAGCATATTTGCCTTTTAAACTTACCTCTACTTCCCCCTCTGCTAAAGGAGTTAAAGCTTCTTTAACATGAGCCACACAATGTTCACAACTCATTCCTTCAATTATCATTTTCTTTTTCATGTTCTATTCTCCCTTCTTTATTTCCATCTATTATATCTTATTATGGCCTATTTATGGATCCTCGTTATTATCTTTTTAGAACTTGTACTCTTCTATTACTTTAAGTAAACTAACCCTTAAATTTTTTAAGTCTTAAAGCATTAAGTAAAACAGAAACAGAACTTAAACTCATAGCAGCTGCTGCAATCATGGGATTTAAGAGTGGTCCTCCAAAAATATGTAGGACACCCATAGCAACTGGAATACCTAGAACATTGTAGCCAAAAGCCCAAAAAAGATTTTGTTTAATATTTCGGATAGTGGCTTTGCTCAGTTTAATAGCTGTTGCCACATCTTTAAGGTCACTTCTCATAAGCACAATATCTGCTGACTCTATAGCTACATCTGTACCTGAGCCAATAGCTATTCCTATATCTGCTCGTGCTAAGGCTGGCGCATCATTAATACCATCCCCTACCATAGCCACTTTTCGTCCTTCCTGCTGAAGTTTTTGAACTTCATTCGCCTTATCTTCTGGTAAAACTTCTGCTAAGACCAAATCAATGCCCACTTGCTTAGCAATGGCTGAGGCTGTCTTTTTATTATCCCCTGTAATCATAGCCACTTTGATCCCCATACGATGAAGAGCTGCTATAGCTTCCTTGCTACTAGGTTTCAAAGTATCTGCTACAGCTATCATCCCTACTAAAACAGCATTAACTGCGATATACATAGGTGTCTTACCTTCTTCTGCCATACCGTCTGCTTTTACCATTAAGTCATTTCCTTGAATACCTCTTTCTAGCATGAGCTTTTTATTTCCTAAGAGCACTTGTTTACCTTCTATCTCCGCTTCAATGCCATATCCTGGTATGGCTTTAAATGTCCTCAGTTCTTTCAGCTGTAGTTTTTTTTCTTCTGCTCTTTTGACAATAGCTTCGCCTAATGGATGCTCCGAACCTTTTTCAGCACTCGCTGCTAAGAGGAGTAACTCATCGGCCTCCATGGTGACTGTCACAATATCCGTCACTTTTGGCTCCCCTTCTGTTAGTGTGCCCGTTTTATCAAAAACAATAGTATCAATCTTATAGGTGGTTTCTAGGGCTTCTCCACCTTTAATAAGCACACCATGTTCAGCACCTTTTCCTGTGCCTACCATAATAGCCGTAGGTGTGGCTAAGCCTAAGGCGCAAGGACATGCAATAACTAGTACGGCAATAAATATGGTAAGTGCAAAAACCGTTGTCTCACCTGCTAGGAGCCAACCTATAGCTGACAAAATCGCCAGTCCGATGACTGTGGGAACAAAGTAGGCAGAAATCACATCTGCTAACTTTGCAATAGGCGCCTTAGTCCCCTGTGCTTCTTCTACTAATTGAATAATCTGAGCTAATGCTGTATCTTTGCCTACCTTAGTAGCTCGGTACTTAATAAACCCTGTTTTATTTATACTCGCTCCTATTACTTGACTCCCCACTGTCTTTTCAACAGGTAGACTCTCCCCTGTTAACATGGCCTCATCTACGGCTGTATTGCCCTCTATCACTTCCCCGTCTACCGGCAGTTTTTCCCCTGGCTTAACAAGTATCAAATCCCCCACTCTAACCTCTTCAAGTGGTACAATAACTTCTTGATTATTTCTTACTACTGTAGCCATTTTAGGCGCTAAATCCATCAATTTCTTAATCGCTTCTGACGTTTTCCCCTTGGAGCGTGCCTCTAAGTATTTACCTAATGTAATAAGCGTTAAAATAGTGGCAGCTGACTCATAATAAAGATGCATGACATAGATTCTGCCTACTTCACCACCTGTTGCGATTTTATAGGTTCCGTACAAGCTATAAAGAATGGCTGCTAATGTACCTACCGCAATAAGAGAATCCATATTAGGACTTCCTTTAATAAGATTTTTAAGACCTATTCTATAAAATTTAAAGCCAGTAACCATAACAGGCAAAGTTAAAAAAAGCTGTATAAAGGCAAAGTAAAGGGGATGACTATGAGGATCAATCCCATGGGGTAATGGCATGCCCACCATATGTCCCATAGTGATAATAAGAAGTGGAACTGTAAATAATAAACTCATCATAAGCCGTCTAAATAGCAGTTGTTCCTCTCTAGGTCCTACCTTGGTCTTCTTCTCCTCTTCTGTCACAAGCTTATAGCCTGCTTTCTCTACAGCAGCCTTTACTTGGGCTACTTTTATCTGCTCGTTATCTAATTTAACGGTTAACTTTTCACTGGCAAAGTTAACACTACTGTATGTCACACCCTCTAGTTTTTTCACCACCTGTTCTACCCGATTGGCACAGGCTGAGCAAGTCATTCCTTCCACTTTAAAGGTATAGGTAGCTTCTTCTGTATGCACCCTATAACCTGCTTTTTCTATGGATGATTTTATATCTACCAGCTGAAGCTTTGTTTCATCATATTCCATATGGAGCGTTTCAGTTGCAAAATTAACGCCTGCTGATGTTACTCCTTCTAGCTTCTTTATCGTTCGTTCTACACGATTAGCACAGGCTGAACAAGTCATTCCTTCTATTTTAAAAGATTTCTTTAACATATTCTACTCCTTTCTCACTTCACTTCTCCCCTCCCATGGGGGGTGTATTTATCGTATAATTCTTTTTTTACTTTGTCAAGTTATTTCCTACTTCTATTTTCTGCTCTTTGCTATGCGGTTATTTCTCTTTTGATGCTGAAAATATATCATTTCACGCTAAAAAGTGTATTAAAAAATTATTTCTATTTATAATGTAATAAATTAATACTATATTCTATCTAATACATATTTATATTTATTCTGAAAGGAGATTGGACGATGAAACACAATTTATCTAAATTTACCCTTATGGCAACATTAATAATCCTTCTACAGACAGTCTTTTTTGTCCCAACCTTTGCTGCTCCTATTAAGGATGTGGAATTATTAAAGGAGCCCAAAACACTTACCTATAAAGTAGGTGACACTTTTAAAGCCAACGAGATCTCATTTACTTGCTATTTTACCGATGGAACAAAGAAGGAAATCCCTTCTAATCAGCTTGTTTATTATGTCAATGATGCCCTTATCACAAATGATTATAAGTTTACACACACTGGTAATAAAGAAATTGATGTATGCTATGAGGACTATATCTATACCTATAATGTCAGCGTGAATGCCAACCCTAACAAAAAGCTTAAGGAGGTTATTCTAAGCAAAGAACCTAAAACCTTCACCTATAAGGTTTGGGATACCTTTAAAGCCGATGAAGTGGCTTTTACCTGCTATTTTACAGATGGTACTCAACAAGAAGTAGTCCATAACCAGTTAACTTTTACTGCTAACGAGGTTCCTATATCAAACAGCTATAAATTCACAATGGAGGGAACCAAAAAAGTAGAAGTATCTTATGAAGATTACGTTTATACTTATAATATAACGGTTAAACCTAATCCAGCTAAAGTCATTAAAAATGTAGAATTATTAAAAGAAGCTAAAACCTTAATCTATAAAGTAGGTGACGGCTTTAAAGCGAATGAAATTGTTCTACGCTGCTATTTTAAAGATGGTACCTTTAGCGATTTTGACCATACAAATATCCTCTTTACAGCAGGTGACGGAGCAGTGACCCTCACCAATGGCTATAAGTTTAAACAGGAAGGCGAAAAAACCGTTAAAATTCGATTTGCAGATTATACTACCTCCTTTAAAATTAAGGTTGTAGCTGCCACTTCTAAATCTGTTGAGAAAATGGAATACTTAACTGAAGCTAAAACTTTGACTTATAAAGTAGGAGAAGGCTTTAAAGCTAACGAAATAAGTATACGCTGCTATTACAAAGATGGCACCTATGAAGACCTGTCTCACGACAAACTTACTATCACAGCCAATGGCGTCTCCATTTGGCAAGGTTACCCCTTTAAACAAGCAGGCAAGAAAACCATTGTTGTAAAAGTTGGTGAATTCACCGATACTTTTTACATTACCGTCAAATAAAAGGTTTCTAAAAACCCAAAGAGGCTGCACATCCTATTTGATGTTACAGCCTCTTTTTACTTATCTCTTATTCTTTTCCATTCCAACAATAGGTACAAAGCTTGCAAGGTTCTATGCCTACAGATTCCATCATATCATCTAAACGATGGAATTTGAGAGAAGTAAACTTAAGTTGCTTACAGATTTCTTCTCCCATCTCCTTGTAATTACTACTTTCTGGATTGGCATAATCCTCTAACATGCTTTTTGCTTGATCTCCTTCACGTTCTAATATGATACGCCTTGTAATTAAATCTAAGTCCGAGTTAGATCGCGAAAAATTTAAATACTTACAGCCATAAAGTAAAGGAGGACAGGCTGGACGAATATGTACTTCTTTTGCTCCACTTTCATATAAAAACTCTGTGGTTTCACGCATTTGTGTTCCCCTTACAATGGAATCATCAATAAGAAGAAGACTCTTATCTTGAATCAAATTATTAACAGGTATAAGCTTCATTCTAGCTGTTAAATTTCTCTGATTTTGATTGCTAGGCATAAAGGAGCGTGACCAAGTAGGTGTATATTTAATAAAAGGTCTGGCAAAAGGAATTCCTGAAGCATTGGCATAGCCTATAGCATGAGCTGTTCCAGAATCAGGAACACCTGCTACAAGATCCGGTTTAATGTGATCCCTTTTAGCTAACATCTCTCCACATTTGTAACGCATCTGTTCTACATTAATCCCCTCATAAGTTGACGTAGGATAGCCATAATAAATCCATAAGAAAGTACAGATTTTCATTTCCTTTCGAGCTGGTCTAACTGTTTCATAGCTCTCTGGCGTAATATAGACAATTTCTGATGGACCCAGTTCATAAACCCCTTTATAGCCTAAATTAATATAAGCAAAACTCTCAAAGGCTACACAATATCCCTCTTCTTTTTCACCTATAGAAAGGGGAGTTCGTCCATAGCGATCTCTGGCAGCATATAACCCTTCCTTTGTCATAACAATGAGGGTCATTGAACCTTTTACAACGTCTTGTACATATTCCATTCCCTCTATAAGAGAATCCTTCTGGTTAATAAGGGCTGCTACTAATTCTGTGGCATTAATATTGCCACCACTCATCTCCAAGAAATGGGTGGTCCCATTCTCAAAAGTCATCTTAATAAGCTCTTCAGTATTATTAATCTTACCTACTGTGGTAATAGCAAAACTGCCCAAATGAGACTTTACAAGCAAAGGCTGTGGTTCTGTATCTGAGATACATCCAATCCCTAAATTCCCTTGTAATTCTTCTACATCTCTTTCAAACTTTGTTCGAAAAGGTGAGTTCTGAATGTTATGAATCGAACGTTGAAAACCTTCTTCTCCATAAACAGCCATTCCCCCTCGTCTCGTTCCTAAGTGTGAATGATAATCTGTTCCAAAAAACAAATCTAGTACACAATCTTTTTTTAACGCTGCGCCAAATATTCCACCCATCTTCTTATCTCCTAACAACTCTACTATTTCTTCTATCAACTCCTTAAATCATACCATTTTATAATTGTAAAGTAAATTCTATAATCAAATGTTTTTTATCTTTCTTAGTTTATTGTTCGACTATTCGCCCTGTAGAAACTATTTTATTCTTCTTGTAATGACAAATAAAATGATAATAATTGATACTTGCTCGAAGGGTTTCATCTAAAAATAAAGTAAAATAAATATTCTCTATTTATTTTGACTTCCAGTCTCCTAGTACCATTTCCCATAATCCCTCTAGATAGAGCTCCTGCTCCCCAACTACTCTATGAATCACTGGCAAACGTTCTATTGGCATAACCTCTCCTAATTGAGACATAAGAAGTTTCTTATCTAAGCCTTCTATTTTTCTCCTGATAAGGCAATATGTGGTACATCTAATACACAAGCGATGGCACTTATAACTTGTGAAAGTAACTCATAAAGCTCAGCTTTTTCATCACATATATATTCCAGTTCTCCTGCATAACCATGTGCTCCTTTCAGTACTCCCCATTTATGAGTATGTCTTAGATTATTTGTCTATTTATTTGTTAGGCTCTCTCTTTGTCCTAACTTTTAAGAAGATTTTAGCTAAAGCTTCATTAAAAAAGCCTTTGCAGAGGGACACTTCTCCCTTGCAAAGGCTTTTTTGGATCTTATCTTAGTATTTATTTCTCTAGTGTGCTTTGTAAAAGGCTTCCACCGCACTAAAAAAGGCTTCAATATT
This sequence comes from Bacillota bacterium, assembly GCA_023412455.1. Classification (GTDB taxonomy): domain Bacteria; phylum Bacillota; class Clostridia; order Lachnospirales; family Cellulosilyticaceae; genus Sporanaerobium. Next base: position 2,574 of record JAEYNQ010000152.1, on the reverse strand, counting down.
GTCCCAACTACTAGCAGGTGGAATATCACACCCTGAAGAAATAATATAGTTAGGATACTTACAACACTCTGTCATAATGTCTTTGGTCGCCTTTTCAATAGACTCTGGAGTCCCATTTCTAAACTGTCCAGCTGGATCAACATTTCCCATCACCAAACGATCCGAAGGGATTTTCTCAATGATTTCACTCATCTTAATGGCATTACCAAAATGGTAACCTACTGCACCTACTCTAACAATGGAATCTACCATCCGTACGACATTATTCCCACAGTTATGATAAATAACAGCGAAGTTCTCATCTTGAACAGCCTCTACAATTTCTTTTACATAAGGCTCTGAGAACTCTTCTGCAAGTTCTGGTGAGAGGAGACCTGTCAATGGTTCTGCCATAACAATGCCATTAGCTCCTACAGCTTTATAGGCTTTCGCATAGTTCACTAAAAAGGCTGTAACCTTCTTCATGACGCTATGAACCATATCTGGCTCTTCATAACAATTAATCATAACTTCGGATACGTCCATTAATCGGCCTGCCAAGGAGAAGGGACCAATAATACCTGCAAATACAGGTCGATCTGTAATCTCCTTACAAACCTTTTCAATAGCTTCAATATATTTTCCCGTACGCCCCGCACCTATTTCTGGAATGCCTAAGGCCTCAGCCGCCTCTTCATCTTCAATAATTCTTCCAATAACTGTGGGCACTTCATCATCTGAAAAACGGATTGTGGAACCAAAAGCTTCTGCTTCCACAGATAAATCCATCATACTTACAGCTGCTCCTGTAGGTACTTTGTCGGCTACCTTTTTCATTCCCTCTGCCTGTAAGTCACTATCATTAATGAGCTCATTTACAGTAATTCCCATCAAGGAGATACAAGGAAAAGAAAGGACAGGAATGGCTTTTTTCTGAGGACTATTTATGGTATCCTGAACCCAACTTTGCATATTCATTACGACCAACTCCCTTATTTATTATTTTCATTGATGCCCTCAGTTTACAATTTTTCTACCTATTTTTTTGGTAATTATTATAGATAATTAAGAATTTCTTTGACTTCTAACTTATCTTTAGCATTATTTCTCCAAATAACTGTTGGTTAAAAATTGTATGGCCTATGATCAAAAAAGTGATCACCCCTTTTCACACGATCGCAAATGGATGATCACTTTTTGGCTTTATCTTTTATTTTAAGAAAGTGTTTTTTCTAAATAAGGACTTAACTCTCCTGTACAGCATAAGATTAAGCGATGCAACGCTCTTGTACAAGCAATATAGAGTAGTTGCTTGTCTTCTGCTTCATAATAATTTTGCTTATTGACTTCATAGACAATAACAGCATCATATTCTAACCCCTTTGCCATATAAACAGGCATAATATGGACCCCTTTTTTATAGCCTGCCTCTTCTAGGTCTAATTCATGAAGCTCTAATTTGCCACTTAATTTGCTATAGACATGCTTCACTTGTTTTTGAGATTTACAAATAATAGCTAGGGTTTCATAACCTTGCTCTTTATAGGCTTTAATCTGTTCCTCCAGCCACTTAAGCTGTTGCATTTCATTTTCATGTTCTACAATTAAAGGAACTTCTTCGTGCCTTTCAAAGGCAATGGCTCCATTTTCGCCTTCTCTTAACCGTGCTGCAAACTGACTAATCTCATAAGAAGAACGATAACTTTTATGGAGACTTAACTTCAAGGCATTTTTAGGCTCTAGACAGCTAATAACTTCATCATATAAAGCTTCTGTTTCAGACTTTTCAATGGTTTGTCCAATATCCCCTAGAATCGTATACTGAGCACCTTTAAAGATTTCCCCTAATATTTTGTACTGTAAAGGATAATAATCCTGGGCTTCGTCAACGAGAAGCTGCTTAATATTAGGATAAAGTCGTAAGCCTTCTAGCTTTAGCTTTAAATACAATAATGCCATGCCATCTTCATAAGTTACTAAATCAGGCCTTAGGCTTTTGGCTGTGAAGCTACGCATACTTTCTATCGTTTTAGGAAGCTGTAGCCCTTCTGATAGCCGTTTAAATAAATGACTGTCCTTAAAAAGCTTTTCATAGAGTCTAAAACAATCGATCCGAGTAAAGCTCCTAATAGTATCTAGAGTCTGCTGTCTATAACTATTTAAGCTCTCATTCACCTTGTCCTCTAAATCATAAATGCCTTGGCTTTGAAACTCTTTAGTCAGTACTTTTCGTTTCTCTTTTTCTCTTTCACGTAGGATTTTTTCTAAACGAATTTCAATACGCTCTAGGCGTTTTCCTGCTGGCATATTAATGGCATTATCTAAGAAGTCCTTTTTAAGGTGCCTGCCTTGTGCCAATAACTCCCCTGCATAATAGACATCCTTAAAGTTCAAAAGTTCTCTTTCGTAAGCATTGACAAGCCTGTCTAACAAGGTAACAAATGGGCGAGAACCTTTAAAAGCAATGGTCCGTCTAACAGAAGCGCGATGCTTACTGGTAATCATATATTCTAATTGACTACTTCTAGAACGAATACGCATTCTTTGTCCGAAATGAGCCTCAAAGAAATCCTCCATGGTACTATACTTTACATT
>JAEYNQ010000083.1 GCA_023412455.1 Bacillota bacterium | reverse complement strand
GGATTTTATTCTTACTCTATTTTCATAGGAAATTTTATCATATAAAACTTATAAAATCAACGTTATTTCTCTTGTTTTTCTTGGGATTCCTCTTGTTTTTTTGCTAAATCACTGGATTTTTTATTTTTCTCTACAGCTTTGTTTCTCACACGTTTACCAAAATACCTCATAATAAAAATGATGAGAACCCCAATAGGTATTAAAATGAAGAGATAAGGGATGACTGCAACTAACATCAGGAGTATATTCTGTCCTAAATCAACCATACCTTCTATGGATTTATTAAAGGTGGTAGCCAGGCGATCCTTGAAGGTTACTGTAGGTCTTACTTCTTGGAGCTTTTGAACTTCTTGAATCGCAATATGAATCGTACTCATATTAACGAGTTGATCATATTTTTGAAGGGTTCCTTCTGCTATTTCAAGTTCATAAGTCACATCCCCTAGTTCCTTTTCTATCTGAAAAAGCTCTTCTAAAGAACCGGACTTTTCTAAAAGGGCTAATAATCTCTCATGGCGTGTCTTTAAGCTTTTAAGCCGAATCTCCGTATCCACATATTGATTTGTGATATCTTGACTATTGGTTGCCGTATTGGTCACATTCCCATATTCCTGTGGACTATTTATAAAGCTATCAAAATGCTCTTGAGGTAAACACACCGTCAAATTGGCATAACGCATATTCTCATACTCATTGTAATAATTATTACCTTGTATATTGGAATCTTGAATATACCCCCCTAAACTTAGAACCTTTTCCCCTAAGGCTTCTACACAGGCCTTAAATTCCTTTGTTTGAATATGCATCTCACCGGTCTTAATGATCTTACGATTGTAAGCTATGCTGGTATCTAATGCAGGGTTTTCCTGTTCAAGGGCTTCTTGCTCTTCGCTATTACCATTTATTTCCATTTTGAACTCTTGTGAGGCTTTAGGGACCCCTCCATAAGCGGTTGTTTCTGCCTCTGTTGGGGCTGTGTCATACTTAGAACTCTTTGCTCCACCACAGCCTGTAATCGAGAGGACTAACCCCAAAATAACACCTACTACTTGTAATTTTACGCGTCTACTTCTTTTTCTCATCCTACTTCCTCCCATTGTCTCTATTCTTTACTCTACAGCCTATTCCTAATTCTATAGGTTGATTGTATAAAACTTTAGACGCAAAAGAAATATATAAGTTCCAATATTTAGACTATTTAATTATTATCTTAATAGCTTAATGTATCTTTGCTTCTCTTTTACAGTAGGATTCTCCCTTTGTTTTATAAGATTTTTTTGTTCGTGCTATCTTATATCCAACATTATATACTTCCAATAGATTTTTTATTTTTATTTTTATTTGAATGAGGTAAATTTAAAATAATAATACCCATAACAAAAATAAAAGCCCCTATTATCACATTGTTATTAATGCGCTCGTTAAAGAAAAGTTTAACCCATATCAAAGTAAAAAGCACACTAGTATTCCCAAAAATACCTGCAACCAGCAAAGGAAGTCTTTGAAGGATAATCGAATTAATATAAAAACTAATCCCAGTAATAAGGCCTAGGGCTATGAGGGCTAGCATAGCTCCCATACTCCAAGAACCTATCATATTTTTTGTAAAAGTAAGAGGAAGAGCTGTAAAAAGACTACTTATGAGAAATACTGAAAAATTCATATCAGCAGCATCCATTTTATCAGCTAACACCTTCTGCCCCAATACAAATAGCCCTGCTCCAATTGCGGACAGAGTAAATAAAATGAGGGGTAAAATGCCATCTGATAAAAATGCTTCTAAGGAAGCTCCCTTTCCTCCTACTAAGGTAACTCCCACAATACAGAGTAACAGAGCTAACCCTTTCTTAAAGTTCATTTTCTCTTTCAAGAAAAAGGTCGCTACACTGGCTAAAAAAATGGCTTGAATAGGCATTACCACAATATTAGTATAGGCACTTCCCATAGATAGGGCCAAATTTTCAAAGACATAGTTCAACATCTTACCTATAGCAGCAAACCAAATCCATCGACTGCGCCAGGTTATCCTTATTCTCCCGTCCCTTATTAAAAGGAGTATACCTAAAAATAGGATTCCAAAGAAAAACCTACAAAAAGTAATCATATTGCTATCTACCATCGTTCCAGCTATTTTTACTAATATACCCACTGTACTCCACATGATTATAACTAGAGCTAAAAGTAAATATGTCATCACTTTCTCCTCTGCCTATTTATTATTCAATCACTTTTTACTAATGTGTAACTTTTTATCCTAAATCATTGCTTATTCATTTTCTATAAGTAATAAGGGGTTATATGTTCTCAACTCATGCCAATATGTCAAATGAAATATATCCTTTTATTTACGCCTAGTAAAATAGGAGGGACTATAAAGTCTCTCCCATTCTTTTATTCCTCTTCTCTTAATTAGATGGATCTACATCTATGACAAGCCACATAATGTCCATTTCCTGTTACATCTTCATTAGTAGGACATTGTTTTTCACATGCCTCTAGCTTATCAATATAGCATCGTGTATTAAAAAGACACCCTTCAGGAGGATTAATAGGGCTAGGAACGTCTCCTTTTAAAATAATTCTCTCTTTGCTCTTCTTCAATTTTGGATTAATAACAGGTGTTGACGACAAAAGAGCCTTTGTATAGGGATGCATAGGATGATCATATAATTCATGCTTCTCTGTTAATTCCATAATCTTACCTAAATACATAACGCCTACACGATCACTAATATGTTTTACCACATTCAGTCCATGGGCAATAAACAAGTAAGTCAGTCCAAATTCATCTTTTAAGTCCACCAAGAGATTTAATACCTGGGCTTGAATAGATACATCCAAAGCTGAAACAGGCTCATCGCAGACTATAAGCTTAGGTTCTACAGCCAGTGCCCTTGCAATACCTACTCTTTGACGTTGCCCACCTGAAAACTCATGGGGATAACGGTTACGTTGATGACTGGCAAGTCCTACACAATTTAAAAGGTATAGCACTCTCTTTTCTATTTCATTGGCTGGTAGAAGCTTATTAATGCGAATAGGTTCTGCTATAATATCTCCTATTGTCATTCGTGGATTAAGAGAGGCATAAGGATCTTGAAATACTAACTGAATGTCCTTGCAATAAGCACGTCTTTGCTTTGGACTAAGCTTTACAAGATCCACTCCGTTGTATAGCATCTCACCACTGGTTGGGGAATAAACATTTGCCAGCATCTTGCCAATAGTTGTTTTTCCACAGCCACTCTCACCTACAAGACCAAAGGCTTCTTGTTTATAGATTTTAAAGGATACATCGTCAACTGCTTTTAAAAGTTTGGTGGGCTTTCCAAAAAGGCTTTTTTCTACTACAAAGTGCTTGGTCAGATGATTAATCTCTACTAATACTTCTTTACTTTCTGCCATTATTCCAGCACCTCCAAGTCTTCATTGTATAAATGACATCTTACTTTACGACCATTTTTCTCCCGTGTGATTGGCTCCTGGGTTTTACAAATTGCCATACAACACTCACAACGCTCTGAAAAAGCGCAACCCTCTGGCATATTCATAGGATTAGGTACCATTCCTTCAATCATATAAAGCTTCTCTCTATCTTCATCAGCTCTTGGAATAGAGGCGAGTAATCCTTTTGTATAGGGATGCAGCGGATGATCAAAAAGCTCCTCTACACCTGCTTCCTCCACAATCTTGCCACAGTACATAACAACAACCCTATCTGCTGCTTCTGCTACAACACCTAAGTCATGGGTAATAAGTAGCACAGCCATTCCTAATTTTTGTCTTAAACGATAAATGATATCTAAAATTTGAGCTTGGATCGTTACATCTAAAGCTGTAGTCGGTTCGTCAGCAATAAGTAGCTCTGGATTACAAGCAAGGGCCATGGCAATCATAACCCTTTGTCTCATCCCTCCTGACATTTGATGGGGATAATCTTTCACACGCTGTGTAGGTGATGGAATGCCAACTAACTCCAACATTTCTATAGCTCTCGCCATGGCTTCCTTTTTTGAAAGCTGCATGTGTAGGATAATACTTTCAGTAAGCTGCTCTCCAATACGCAGAACAGGATTTAATGAAGTCATAGGCTCTTGGAAAATCATAGAGATTTGATTGCCTCGAATTTCACGCATGGCATGCTGAGGCTTTTGTAAGAGGTCCTCTCCTTTAAAAAGGATTTCTCCTTCTGCCACTCTTGCATTCCCTGCTAAAAGCTGCATGATAGAAAGAGAGGTAACGCTTTTACCTGAACCACTCTCTCCTACAATAGCTAATATCTCACCCTTCTCACAATTAAAACTTATATCATTAACGGCTTTTACCGTCCCTTTTTTCATCTTGAATTCTGTCTTTAGATTTTTTACTTCCAGTAACATCGACTCACCTCTTTTCTCATTAATTTCTTGATCTAGGGTCAAAGGCATCTCTTAGTCCATCCCCTAATAAATTAAAGGCCATAACCGTTATTGTAATGGCAATACCAGGGAAAATAAGCATATAAGGTGCTTCAAAAATAAAGACTCTGGCTCTACCTAACATATCTCCCCATTCTGCAGCAGGTGGTTGAACACCTAAGCCTAAAAATCCAAGTGCTGCCGTATCCAACACTGCCGTAGAAATCCCCAAGGTAGCTCGTACAATAATAGGTGAAAGGACATTAGGTAAAATATGTTTAAAAATGATTTTAGTATCGCTATTTCCAATAACCTTAGCAGCTTGCACATATTCACTATCTTTAATAGCCATAATACTTCCTCTCACAATACGGGCATACTCTGGTATAGTTACAAGTCCGATGGCAATAACTGCTTTATCAATTCCTCTTCCCAGGGCAGCCATAAAGGTAATGGCTAAAAGAATATTAGGAATAGACATCATAATATCCATGAGACGCATAATGAAAGTATCTACCTTTCCACCCTTGTAGCCTGCTATAGCTCCTAGCACTGTTCCTATACAAAGAGCAAAACTAACCGCTGTTAAACCTACTAGTAAAGAAACCCTTGTTCCATCAATAACACGTGAAAAGATATCTCTGCCTTGCTCATCTGTCCCAAACCAGTGAGTGGCTGAAGGTGGTTGCTTGTTGATGGACAAATCAGCATAATTAGGGTCATAGGGCATAATCCACTTACCAAAAATAGCTATCAAGATAAGAAGGGCAATAATGACCATCCCCATCACTGCCGCTCTATTTTGAATAAGAGCTGACCACATTTGTTTTATCTCTGACTCTGGTTTTTCTAGCTTAACTTGTTTATTTTTATTAACTTGTACTTGGTTCACGGTATCCCTCCTCCTTAAGAATATTTAATACGTGGATCAAGAAAGGCATAAATAATGTCCACAATGAGATTCATCATAACAAAAATAAAGGCAACGAGGAGCACAACACCTTGTACAATAGGGAAATCTGACTTCATAATAGCCTCTACTGTATACTTACCAATTCCTGGCCATGCAAAAACAGTTTCAGTGAGTACAGCTCCCCCCATTAAGGAACCTAATTGTATCCCAATTACTGTAACAATAGGTATCAGTGCATTAGAAAGGGCATGCTTACGAATAACCTTTCCTTCTATAATGCCTTTTGCTCTAGCCGTGCGAATGTAGTCTTGAGACAGTGTCTCTAGCATGGTACTACGTGTCATTCTTGCTATAATAGCCATGGAATACATAGCAAGAGCTACGGAAGGTAATACCAAATGTCTAATAGTAGAGTAAAAGGCTTCCATATTTCCTTTGATTAAGCTATCTATCAAGTAAAAACCTGTTACATTTTCTGGTCTTAGGAGGGTTTCAATTCTACCTTGAGAAGGGAGCCAACCTAATGTCCCAGAAAAGAGAATAATCAGTAAGATCCCCAGCCAAAAAATAGGCATAGATACGCCCACTAGTGAAAGGACCATACTGATATTATCCACCCATGAGTTCTTTTTAACTGCTGATATAACACCTAAAGTAATCCCAAATACAGAAGCAATAATGATGGAACAGAATGCTAACTCTAAAGTAGCTGGAAAGCGAGAAAAAATTTCTTTAGCTACTGATTTCTTAGTATAATAAGAGGTGCCAAAGTCCCCTTTAAATACACCTTTCATATACTCTACATACTGAGTAATAATGGGCTGATCCAGTCCATTAGCTACGCGCCATTCTAGCATTTTTTCTTCAGTAGCATGTTGCCCCAGTACAATCCCTGCTGGATCTGGTGAGAATACTCTCATAATGGCAAAAATAATAATGGAAACACCCAATAATACGGGGATGAGTAATAATAATCTTTTTATAATATATTTTGTCATCCTGTCCTTTCTCCCTTCAAAATGATTTTCTAGCTTTTTATATTAATCCATGCTAAAAAAAAGAGGATAAAGAGGCTATAACAAAAATGCTCTAACCTTCATTTTTGCCATAGCTCCTTTTCCTTTTTGCTTTTTTCTTTATTCCTTTATTTACTTACTACCCTCTTATTTGTACATTTCTCTAAAGAAAATGTTACCTGTTGGGTGATAAGAGTAATTTTGTACAGCTGGTGAGTAAGCTGATAGACTATTGGCATGACTGATAGGTACCCATACAGCAAGCTCAGCTATGTATTGCTCTGCCTTTGTATAGATGGCATCTCTTTCAGGACCTTTTTCTGTACTTGTACCTTCTGCAATCATTGCTTTTAACGTTTCATCATTTAAACGAGAAACATTCATAGCAGGGCTTTGATCACATAAAAGATTTAAGAAGTTATCAGGGTCCCCATTGTCACCAATCCAACCATAGAAACATACATCGTAATCCCCTGCTACAACTTTGTCTTTATAAGTCGTCCAGTCATAGTCTTCAATCGTTACTTCAACTCCTACCTTACTCCAGTAAGACTGGATAGATTCAGCTAAAGCTTTATTTCTTGCATTATAGGGTCTTGGGTTGTTATACACAATCATTTTAATAGGTCCAGTAAGTCCTGCTGCTGCCAGTTCAGCTTTGGCTGCTTCTGGATCATAGCCTACTTGCTTAATCTCTTCACTAAAGCCTGGCATAAATGAAGGTAAAATAGAAGTTGCAAGCTCTGCATAATCACCATAAAGGGCTGTTACAAGCTCTGGTACATTAATAGCTTTTGTAAGGGCAGTACGAACAGCTACATTATCAAAAGGTGCACGTGTAACATTGTAAGCCATATAGTTAATATTCATGCCTGCTACATTATAAAGCTTATTACCATCTGCTTCAATTTGAGCCACGCCTGTTGAGTCAATCCCATCAATCATGTCTACATCGCCATTTTTAAGAGCTACGATACGTGCTGAGTTGTCTGGAATAAATTTAAAAACGATATTTTGGGTTTTAGCTGGTTCTCTCCAATACTCCTCATTTCTCGTTAAAACGATGTCTTCAGATGGGTTCCATTCTACAAATTTGTAAGGACCTGTTCCAACTGGACTTTCATTTAAGTTGCCATTATTCTCTTCAAGAGCTGTTGGACTTACCATAGGTGCCGCAAGGCTCATGGCAAGGTTCGCAAGAAAAGCTGTGTTTTTCTTTGTTAAATTGATTTTTACACTATATGTATCGAGTACTTCTACATCTTTAACATCAGCAAAAACAAAACTTGCATAAGGCATATCTTCTTGGCGAAGAGGTGGTAATTGTCTATCTATATTGGTTTTTACAGCCTCTGCATTGAAATCTGTTCCGTCATGAAATTTAACGCCTTCACGGAGTTTAAAGGTATAGCTTAAACCTTCATTAGAAACTTCCCAACTTTCTGCAAGACAAGGCTCCAGCTCTGTAGAGTCTTTGGCATAAGCAAGAAGTCCTTCATAAATATTAACAATAACCTTTGAAGATTCCCCGTCATCTACATAGGCTGGATCTAATCCTCTAGGTTCTGCACCTTGTGCAAAAACAAGAACATCACTGACTGCATTCCCAGTTGAAGCTGTTTGTTCCTGACCCGCTGGGGCACTACTACTATCTCCTGCTGGAGCTGCTGCTTTATTGCCACCACAACCTACTAGCATGGTTAATGCAAGTAAAGGTACTATGACACGTGTTAATTTCTTTTTCATATTTACATCTCCCTCTTTTTTCCCTAAATTCTACTTTGATATCATGCAAACCATCATCATGCGTCGCTTAATGTCACAATTAATCTATCACTATAAGTAGTTTTAAGGAATTTTTTAGTCCTATAACACTACAATTAGTTAAATATTAAATATTGTGTCGAATTATGCGTAGTGTTTTTAGTAATTATACACATTGCTATGCTTAATGTCAATTAAATTACATAAATATACTAATAAATATTAATGATTTATTCTTGTTTTAAATTTGACTCACGGAATAATATGAACTTCATTTTACATAATTAATCAATTAATTATATGACTACTATTGCAAAATATGACTACTATTACAAACTCCTCTTAACTTCTTTCCCCACTCAAAGAGATTAACCCATCAAAAAAGAGGCTCTACTTATTAGTAGGCCCCTTTCTTACTCATTTCTTGATTCCGTTTTTTATCTCTTACTTTGCAAGAATCTCTACTCCTGTTTCTGTGACAAGTATGGTCTTCTCCCATTGTGCCGATAGGGTATCATCTTCTGTGTAAACAGTCCATCCATCCTCTTCATCAAAATGGACTGCATAACCTCCCTCATTAATCATTGGTTCAATAGTAAATACCATACCCGGTACAAGGATCATTCCCGTACCTGCTTGACCTACATGTTCCACCATAGGCTCCTCATGAAAGGCTTTTCCAATGCCATGTCCACACAAGTCAATCACAACAGAATAACCATTTTTCTTAGCATGGGCCTCAATAGCTGCACCTATATCTCCTAAAAAACCCCAAGGCTTAACAGCTGCAATACCTATTTCCATACATTCTCTAGCTACCTCCACTAACCTTTTGGCTTCTTTGCTCACCTCTCCAATCATAAATGTACGGGAAGCGTCTGCATAATAACCCTCTACAATAGTTGTCACATCTACGTTGACAATATCTCCTTCTGCCAAAATAGTATCCTCTGAAGGGATTCCATGACACACCACATTATTAATAGACACACAGGTACTTTTAGGATAGCCATTATAATTTAAGGGAGCTGGAATACCCCCATGCTCTAGGGTATAATTATGCACTAACTGATTGATTTCTTCTGTACTCATACCTGCTTTGATGTGGCTAGCCACTAAATCCAGTGCCCCATCATTAACAAGGGCACTTTTTCTAATGCCTTCTATATCTGCTACCGTTTTAATAATATCATGGCCAGGCACTTCATAACCTTGATGAGCCAAGGCATTTAATTTTTCATCAAAAGCCAGATGACACTTCTTATATTTAAGTCCACTTCCACACCAACACTTTTCATTACGATTATCTGCCATTTTTCTTTTCCTTCCTATGCTGTCTTATTGGATTCTCTCACTTAAGAAAGGGCAGCACTTCTCTTATAAAAACTTCTTTATTTATTATAGTCTTCCTTTTTCACAAAGAAAATACAAATCACAAAGAAACCTTTCACACTCTAAATAAACTAGTTTACTCTTTTAAGCTTACGCTGATAGTAGGCTATAAATCCTTTTGCCCATTTTCTTGGCATACCTACCCATAAACGATTACTTATACCTGGAATAATCAGTGACTTCTTTTTCATTAAGCCCCTATAGGCTATTTGAGCTACTTTAGTAGCTGACATAGCCATCGCGTTATCTTTTCGTCCTGCATTTTTCGAAAACTCAGTCCTTGTAGCCCCTGGACAAAGGGTAGATACTGTAATGTTATAAGGGGCAAGTTCCACTGCCAGTGCTTCTGAAAAAGATAAGACATAGGCCTTCGCCGCATAGTAAGTGGCAATGTAAGGGCCTGGATGATAGGCTCCCGTAGAGGCTACATTTAAAATATAACCCCCTCCTTGTCTTTTCATTTCTGCAGCAAAAAGCTTAGTCAGTTGGGTGAGGCTAAAAACATTAAGCTCTAGCTGCTTCCTTTCCCTCTCCAGATCCTCTGTTAAAAATTCTCCTACATAGCCACTCCCTGCATTATTGACTAAAATTTTCACTCTCCCCTCTAAAGCTTTTAATTTATTCATGATGCGTCCAGGGCTCTCTGGGTCACTTAAATCTTCTACTACCACTTGTACGCTCACATTATACTTTGCTTCAAGTAGCTTCTTTAATTGTTCTAATTTATCTTGTCTTCGTGCCACTACAATAAGAGAAAAACCATGGTGTGATAATTCCTTAGCCAACTCCTGTCCAATCCCACTAGAAGCACCTGTTACTAAAGCATATTCTTTCATTGTTTCCTTTTCCCTTCTTTTTATTGAAGTCTTTCTCCTGGCTTATTTCATTAAAAACATACACTCTCCTCTAGCTTATTCTTCTATTCTCTATAAATAATAATATGAGTTTTTCAACGTATTGTTTACTTTTCAAGCATACTTCATTCTATAAAAGTCGTCAATTCCTCTTGCCTTAAAGGTATTGACATTCATTTTTCTATTTGTTATATATATTATATAACAAATAGTTTAAACAATACTCAAAAGGAGGCCAACTATGCTTATTGAACTCGACTTTAGTAGTCAAAAACCCATCTATGAGCAACTCTATGAGCAGATTATCCTAGCTATGGCAAAAGGAACACTTCAACCTGGTGAAACCCTCCCTGCTGTAAGAAATCTAGCAGAAGAAATCGGTATTAACCTACATACCGTTAATAAAGCTTACAACCTTTTAAAAGATGAAGGATATGTGAGTGTGGACCGTAGAAAAGGAACCTTAGTCAATTCTTTTCCTATCCTAACAACCCGTCCCTCTCATTTTGTTCTAGAGGAACCCTTAACCTTATTAGTTGCTAAAGCCCATCTCATGGGCATTACTCAACAAGATTTTTTATCACTGTGTGAAACTCTTTACTCACACTATAAGGAGGATTAATGATGTCAGAAACAACTATCACTTTTTTAGTTATGCTATTTATATTCACTTTGCTTTTTCTTACCTTTGTCTTATCTCCCAAATTTTCAAGACGCAATCAATGCTTTGGTATTACCTTATCTGAAGACTTACAAAAACACCTTATTGTTCAAGGTATTACTCGTCAGTTTTATATACGCTCTATAGTTGTCTTTATAGTATCTGTGGTAGGCTCTAGTCTTATGTTTATAGGGGCTAGTTTAGGTTACTTAGTAGGTTACCATCTCATTCATGGGCAGTACTTCCAAATCCTATTTATTTTGCTTATCTATCTGGTAATTGGCAGTTATTTTGCTCTCTACGTAAGAACCCATAATAAAATAAAAGCTTTTAAAGGGACTTTAAAACAGCAGCCTACTCCTCCTAGTAAAATGCTAATAGATACTCATTTCATAGAAGAAAAACAACGACTTAAAAATATTTTTAAGCTTCTCTTTTTGCTCCCCCTTCTTTTCACTGTAGGTGTAGCACTCTATGTTTTATACAACTATTCTTCTATCCCCGATCCTGTTCCTACTCACTGGAATCTTCTAGGTCAGGTGGATAGTTGGCAACCTAAATCACTTATTACCCTTATTATGCCTTGTATCTTCCCTCCTTTTATCATTATGATTCTCTATTTTTCTACAACTAGTCTTTTTAACATAAGGGGAAGACTTCATCCTAAGAAATTAGAAACCAATAAAAAGGAGCTTTTAAACTACTTTAAATATCAAGCTCTGAGTATTTATTTTTTTACACTCTTTATTTGTGTCTTATTTGCCAGTATTTCCTTGGCTACACTGAAGGGAGGTGCCTTAAATCTCCTTTCTATTCTCTGTTTTTCTTCCTTGTTTATAGTAGGACTTGTTCTAATGCTTTATACCAACTTCAAGTATAACCGTTTAAGTTCTTCTTCAAAAGATTCTAAGGAAGAAACTTATAATTATGCACCTGAAGAAGATGATAATCTCTGGTTATGGGGAACTCTATATAACAACCCCAATGATCCTTCTCTTTTTGTAGAGAAAAGATATGGTATAGGCTGGACTCTCAATATTGGTCATAAAAAAGGAAAACTCCTAGCTGCTGTGCTTTTACTTTTTATTAGTTTTTCTTTACTCCTGCCTCTTATTTTAAAGTAAATACTTTTACGGAATATTGAAAATATTATTTTAAATCTCTCCTTTATCTTGTATACTAAGTAAAGAGACTTATTATTATAAAAAGGGGAGATTTTTTATGTATTGTCCAAATTGTGGTCAACCTATTACAGAAGGTCATGTTTTTTGTTCTAACTGTGGTCAATCTTCCACGCCTTCAGAAAGCCCTTCCGTTTATCAGGGAGCAGCGCCTGCCTACTCTTCACCTCAAGTGACGTCCTCCACTATTCCACCAGAAATACGTAAATGGAATTGGGGCGCCTTTTCACTTAGCATTATATGGGGTATTGGTAACCATGCCTATTTAACCCTTCTTTGCTTAGTTCCTGTACTTAATATTGTATGGCTATTTGTATGTGGCGCTAAAGGAAATGAGTGGGCTTATAACAGTGGAAAATTTAAATCTGTAGAAGAATTTGTAGCTGTTCAAAAAACTTGGAATAGAGCTGGACTCACTATGTTTGTTATTTACATTGTGTATATCGCCATAGTGTTCCTAGCACTGTTTTCAGCCATACTAGCTGCTTCCTCGTTTTAAAGAATAATTTTCAAAATATGCAAAGAAACTGAATCCTACCTATCTTTTAAGAAACATCTTTTCTCACGAAAATAGACCTTAAGGAGACACTCGTCTCCCTAAGGTCTATTTCATTAAACGCCCCTCTCTCATCCATCTACTCTTTAGCGATAAAATGCTTTACTAAGCCATATTTTTTCGAGCAGCTATCACCTTTTGCTGTACTTCTATAGGTGCTTCCTCATAACGTTCAAAATAATAGTCTACATCCCCCTTACCTTGCGTCATAGAGCGAACGTCTATTGCATAGGTATAGAGTTCTGCCATAGGCACCTCTGCTATAATAACTTGTTTCTTTCCTTTTAGCTCCATGCCCACCATGCGACCACGTCGTTTCTTCAGGTCTCCCATAATATCTCCAGTGTATTCATCTGGAACAGTAATTTCTACATGAGCAATAGGTTCTAAAATAGTAGGTTGAGCTTTAACTAACCCTTCTTTAAAGGCGATAGTTGTAGCCATCTTAAAAGCCATTTCTGAGGAATCCACAGGATGGTAAGAACCATCAATAAGAACAGCCTTTAAACCTACCACAGGATAACCTGCTAGTACGCCTCTATTTACACACTCTTCTAATCCTTTTTCTACAGCTGGGAAATATTGTCTTGGCACTGCTCCACCAAATATTTTTTCTTCAAAAACATAAGGCATCTCTAAATCTCCAGAGGGCTCAAATTCCATAAGCACATCCCCATACTGGCCATGCCCACCCGATTGTTTCTTGTGCTTACCACGAATATTCACCTTGGCTTTAATCGTTTCACGGTAACGAGTTGTTGGCGTCTCCAAATTCACATCTACCTTAAACTTCGTCTTTAGCATACTTACAATGATCTCCAACTGTTGCTTGCCAATGCCATAGATCACTGTTTCACGGGTTTCTTTATCAAATTCTATATAAAATGTCTTATCCTCTGCCATAAGCTTAGCAAGAGAAGCTGACATCTTTTCTTCATCCCCTTTACCACTTGGGAAAATAGCCATCTTTACAAAAGGTTTAGGATAGACTATTTTTTCATAGCTTACTGGAAAAGCTTTATCAGCGAGGGTATCAGAAGTATGGGTTCCCTTAAGTTTAGCTACTGCTCCAATATCTCCTGCACAAAGCTTCTCTACCTCTTTTTGTTCCTTGCCTGAAAGAACATAGAGATGACTGAGCTTTTCAGCTTCATTGGTTCGGCTATTAATGAGTGTATCATCGGTTTTTACACTTCCACTTCTCACTTTAAACAATGAAAACTTCCCGATAAATGGATCAACAATGGTTTTAAATATAAAAAGTGAAGCTTTACCCTCACCACTACATGCTACTTCAATAGGCTCTTCTTCTATACCTAAACTACCTAAAGCTTTATTTCCTTCATCTGGAGATGGAAAAAGTGAAATAATGGTATCCATAAGTACGGAAATACCTGTAGTATTTAAACTACTACCACACAAAACAGGGACAATCTGTTTTTCCATAACCCCTTTCCTATAGGCCTCTTGAATTTCCTCTGGTGTTATTTCTTCTTCTGCAAAATATTTCTCCATCAGAATCTCATCACTCTCAGCAACAGCTTCAAGTATCATATTACGAATAGGTTGGATTTTTTCATTTAAACTTTCTGGTATAGGGCATGTCACAACCTTTTTCCCATCAAATCTTCTCCCCAGCATTTTGAGCACATGGACATAGCCTACAAACTTATCGTCTTCATACCAAGGCACTTGAACAGGGGCAATGCTATTTCCAAGTTTTTCCTTGCACTTTGTAAGAATAGCCTCCATATCTACGTTTTCTGCATCCATTCCTGTTAGAAAAATCATCTTTGGGATATTGGCTTCTGTAGCATATTCCCAAGCCTTCTCAGTACCTACTTCTACACCTCCTGCTGAAGCTCTCATAACAATCAGCGCACTATCTGCCACACTGAGTGTCTCTTTAATTCCTCCTACAAAATCAAAATAACCCGGTGTATCCAAAATATTGAGCTTGTGTTCCTTCCATTCAATAGGTACAAGAGAGGTACGGATAGAAATTCTGCGTTTTATTTCTTCTGGATCAAAGTCACTTACGGTATTACCTGCTTCTACTCTTCCAAGTCGCGTTGTCATACCTGCTGTATAAAGCATTGCTTCTGCTAGAGTAGTCTTTCCTGCCCCACCATGTCCCAGTAGGGCAACGTTCCGAATACATTTGGTTTCATAACCTTTCATATAAACTACCTCCTCCAGATATTAAATTATTAATCCCTTATATTATTATTTCTACACTATTTATAATAATTCCTTTTTTTATAGATAATTTTTATATATTTTTTTCTAAAATTCCAGTTTAATATTCTAATTATTTAGTAATTTTTACGCAACCTTCATATAGCTATAAGTTTCTAGCCTCTAGCATGAAAAATCCCTCTAAAACAAAAAGTCATAACCTATAAATAAATTCCTAGGTTATGGCCTCTAATATTTTTATTCAAATTTGAACCTTCTACTCAGAAGGATGTGCTAACATAAGTCAAGTATCTTTTACTTACCCTCTTCACCAGTATCTTGTGAGGCTTTTCCCACTCCCTCATTCACAGCTTTTATGAGTCCTTCTATCGTCCACTTTATATCCACTTTTTTAACTAATTTTTGTAATAGCTCGGCTTGCTCTTCTTGGATTTCATAAACCTGTTCACTTTCGAGATAAGACATAATATAGTTGGTCACAAGCACTCCAAAATTCTTAGTAAAAACATTAATCAGATAATCATTTAAGAAAAGCATTTGCATAATGGTAGAGTCAATCTCTAAGCGCATATGTTCTAACACAGTATCATTAATAATACGGGAAATAACAGACTCTAAAGAGCCTTCTTTTTCCTGCCAAACCTTACTCAATATTTTTTCTTCATCTATATCCTCAAATTCATTTTTTGTGACTAATGGTAAATAAAGCTCTGCTACTTTTTTCATTTTAATTCCCCCTCATCTAGCTTCTCATTTATAATCTCTCGTTTTTAGTTTTTCTCTCAAATTTTATTCTCTCTATTTTTTATCCCCTCTGTCCTTATTTATCAGGGTTTTATCTCTACTTAAAGTTTCTATTATTATAACATCTTTAAGTTAGGTTATCATTGTTTTTAAGTTACAAATATATTAAATCTTTTAATTATATTTTACCCATAAAAAAAGAGAAAGTTCCTCTTTTCTAAGGAACTCTCTCTTTTTCACAAATTATTTTCTCATTTTTAGTACTAATTAATAAAGTGGATATTTAGCAAGTAAGGCATTTACTTTAGCCTTGCATGTCTCTTTATTGGCCTCAAAGTCCTTAAGGGTTAAAAAGATAATTTCTGCAATATCATCCATATCTACTTCTTTCATACCTCTTGTTGTTACAGCAGGTGTACCTAGTCTTACACCACTTGTAATAAATGGAGAGGCAGGATCAAAAGGAATGGTGTTTTTATTACAGGTAATGCCTATTTCATCTAACATATGCTCTGCTTCTTTACCTGTTACATTCATATTGCGCACATCTAAGCTCATTACATGATTGTCTGTTCCACCTGAAACAATGCGAAGCCCTCTTTTAACCAAGGCTTGTGAAAGTGC
>JAEYNQ010000067.1 GCA_023412455.1 Bacillota bacterium | reverse complement strand
ACGCGTTACTCACCCGTCCGCCACTAAGCCTTGGGAGCAAGCTCCCTTAGCTTCGTTCGACTTGCATGTGTTAAGCACGCCGCCAGCGTTCATCCTGAGCCAGGATCAAACTCTCATAAAAAATGTTAGTTTGTCCATGCAACTTAAGTTGCTGGCTTATTACTTAGTACTAATAGTACTCATTGAACTTGTTAAACAAGTTCTTGAATCGACTGGTTTTATGGTTACTATTTTGTTTTCAATGTTCATTTTGTGTGTCACTTTAGCTTACTTATTTTTAAGTATTTTCCTCGGCGACGAATATAATCTTACCATGCTACTTAACCTCTGTCAACTCTTTTTTTAACTTTTTTTATAAAATCTCTTTTTCTTTTTAACCCCCTTTTTATCAATAAGTCTCAAGTAATTTAGCTCTTTCTTTGGTAAAGTTCCATAGGTTAGCAAGCAGCTAATAAGTCACCTAAATGTCAATTACCTAGGTGACTTTTTCATTTATTTATTCAGCAGCTCACTAAACACTTGTAAAAGGATATTGTTTTCATAAAGCCATTGGGTGAGATTGCTATTTTCTAGTAAGGTGCCTAACTGACTAAAGAAGGGAATAGTAAGTAGAGTGGGTAAAATAAGACCTACTACCCCTATTCCTAATAACCCTTTAGCTAAACCTATTCCAAAACCACATAGCCTATTTAAACCAGATATGACAGGAATAGCTTTTACAACCCCATCTGTACTTGTTAACAGTACCATAAGCAACACTTTTATAATCATCCAGGCAATGAGAATAGCTAATAGGCCTATTACCATACGTGTTAAAGACGTACTAACATACTCCTTAATACCTGATACCTCTAAAAGCTTATAGACCTCCACATTATTATTTCTAATAACCTGTTCACTCATAAATTCTGGAAGCCATGTCACGCCCTTTTTAATGGCTTCCCCTTGGGTCTGCACACCTACCCCAAAATTGATCTTTTCTACCCTAGTTACTATCCACTTATTAATCACTCCATAAAGGGGAGTGATCATTAAAAATCCACTGATAATAGGTTGTATAATAAAAGCCAATACGACTGCCACAAGGGAACTACCAAAGGACATAATTGTTTTTACAAGCCCTTTATAATATCCAATTACTCCAAATACTAAAATAATTCCTAATACAATTAAATCTAATATCACTCGTTGGCCTCCTTCTTGGGTTTTAAAAGAAATACCTTATTTCTAGCTACTGCAATGCCTGTTTTTGTATCCGGCAAGTAAAACACTTTGTTAATATCCGAAGTTGCTTGATAGCTAAAAAGCAACACACCTAATTTGTTATAACCTTTATAACTATCTTTTGTTCCTATAATAACGCCTTTATCATTGGCATAATAATATGTAATGGGTTCATCTACTTCCACATTAAATACTTCTTTCCCTGTATTATCCATATAAATAAGTTTATCTGACCGATGAATTGTATTTTTATTCTTGCTATCTGTAGTAACAATAGGAAGATACCCTTTTCCATAGGGGCTTGTACTTACACTATAGGGTATAAAAACACAGTTCATATCACTTATAGTGGTTAGGGGGTTACCTTCTAAATCATAGGTGGTCATACTCTTATCCCCTATGCTTATCCATTCATTGTCTTTTAGAAATTCAATTTCATAAATAAAATTATCCTTTTGCTCCAAACCATAAGTAACGTTATCAATAACTTCCTCATCATAACTATCTAAACTAATAGCTACTAGTTCCGAAGTTAATACAGGTTTATTCATATTTACATAGCTCACAAGTAATAAGTTATTCTCTGGCGAGAGTTCTGTCACGATGGGATAACCACTCTCTTTACAGTAGGTGACTCTTCCTGCCAAAAATCTTCCTTTGCTATCATAAGCTGAGACCGTATAAGACTCTCCTCCGTCTTCTATGGTGGCTACCCCTCCTTTTTTATTAACTGAGAAGTACCGAATAGGATGCGTACTTTGAATCTCTCCTTGCCTTCCTTTATCACTAAATAGTGTAATACTTTTACCATCTTTTTCGCCCACCGCAATATAAGGTTCTCTTTGCTTGACTACATAATTTTCTAAAGACAACGCATCTGACCAAATTTGCTGTCCCTTCAAATCATAAGCTGTAATGCCATCTCTGGTAATTTTAATAATTTGCTTATTATTAAAACCTATATAATTATTATCACTTATATTCAGTTCAATAATTGGCTGGTTCACAACTAATTCCTTTTCACCACCCACAGTATATAAGAAACCACTTTTAAACAGGCCATAGCCTATCAAACCCAAGACTACAATTAAAATAACTCCTATAATAGGCTTCTTTCTTGCCTTCTTTTTGTCTCGTGTATCCACATCATTTCACTCCTACTCCCTTTTATCCTCTTTTATCATACACCAGTCTCTATGGCTTTTAAAAGACAAATTTAAACCTATAACTCCTATTTTCATCATTAGCCTAACTCCATAAAACGAAAAGAGACTACTTGTTATAACCTTCTACAAGCTATAAAAGTAGTCTATCTTTATTATTTATTTAGTTCTTCATAAAGTTCAATATACTTCTTGGCAGCTTGATCCCATGAGAAGTTTTTCTTCATTCCATTAAGTTGAATGCGTTTAAAATCCTCTGGTTGATTCATATAGTAAGTATAAGCTTCTTCTATCTTTCTATACATCCAATAACCTGAGCAATCTTCAAATTCAAAACCTGTTCCTTCCTTAGTCTGTGGATTATAATGAATAACTGTATCTTTTAGTCCACCTGTTTTTCTTACAATAGGCACACTTCCATAGCGCATAGCTATAAGTTGTCCTAAACCACAAGGTTCAAAAAGGGAAGGCATCAAAAAGACATCACTGGCTGCATATATTTTTTGAGCTAATGGCTCATTAAAGGTTAAGAATACCGCAGAACGTTCACGATACTTATAAGCAAAGTGTCTAAACATCTCTTCATATTCTTGTTCTCCTGTTCCTAATATGACAAACTGTACATCTAGTTGCATAATTTTATCCATAACCCACAAGCAATCTACTGTTTGTTTCATTAAGTCAAAACCTTTTTGATCAGTGATTCGTGAGACAACTCCAATTAACATACAATCTCGTTGTTGAAGGCCATGTTCTTCTTGAAATCTCAGTTTGTTTTCTTTTTTACGCCCAACAGAGCGCCATGTATAGTTTCTATAGATATGAGGATCTATTTTAGGGTCATATATATCATAATCTAAGCCATTTAAAATCCCTTCAATCTTATAGTACAACTTGTCCCCTAATAGCCTGTCTAATCCACAACCATATTGATAGGTCTTAATTTCTTCAGCATAAGTTGGACTTACAGTTGTTATTTTATCAGAATAAATAAGGCCTGCTTTCATATAGCTCACAGCCCCATGATATTCCAATCGCTCTGCTGACATATAGTCACTTGAGAGCTCTAGTACATCCAAGGCTTCCTTACCAAATAACCCCTGATATTTCATATTATGTATGGTATATACTGTTTTAATATTAGCATATAGAGGATCTAGGCGATACTTATCCTTTAAAAGTAAACACAAAGGTCCTGTTTGCCAATCATTACAATGAATAATATCGGGTACAAAATCAATATGGCGTATAAGTTCTAAAACGGCTTTACAGAAAAAGGCAAAACGCTCATAATCATCTTTATAACCATAGAACTCTGGCCTTGAAAAATACGTATCACTTTTTAATAAATACGTAGGAACGGTAGTACTATCATCTTCATAAATACCCACTCCTTGTATTCTCCAGCCTAAATAAACATCATAACTGGTTAAAAAATGAGAATCATGTTCAAAAAACTTACCTTGGATAGAGTGATAATAAGGCAAAGCCACTCTAGCATCTATTCCTTGCTCTCTTAATTTTTTAGGTAATGCGCCAATAACATCTGCCAATCCACCTGTTTTAGCATAGGGCGCTACTTCACTTGATACAAATAAGCACTTTAGTGGTGTTTTGTTCACAATCATTCCTCCTGTACTCATACAATAAGGTCATTTCTTTATTCTATAATACACTTATCCTTTATTATTTGTACAGCTTAAATTTAAAAATAGTAATTATGACCTCATTTGACTATTATAGGCCTTTAAAACCACTTATTATTTTGGTAATTTTAACTCTTGACCTATTTTTATAAGGTTTGTATCACTTAAATGATTAAGTGCTATGACCTCTTTTACCCGACTACTATTACCATATTTATCATAGACAATATTAGCCAATGTGTCCCCTTCTTTTATAACATAAACCTCATAGTCTTCTTCAGCTCCTTCTTCAGTTGCTTTTTCAGTTGCTTTCTCAGTTGCTTTTTCAGTTACTTCTTCAGACTCCTTAGTTTCCTCTAGAATGGCTTGTTCTGGCTCTTTTACTTTCCCTTCACCTACTTCTTGAGGAAGTGGCTTCTTTACTTCCTCAGGAGCATGCTTCTGAGCTACATCTCCTTCTTGCATAGGTATAAGACCTTCCATATTGACCTGAACTCCATTAGCTTGTTTTTCCACTGGATTAATGGTAAATTCAACAGCTTCTGTGTCCCCTATCTCCTTACTTCCTTTCTGTTCCCCCTTCACTTTAATTTGCTCTACATCTGTATTAAAGGTAGGGGTTATACTTTTTGAATCATTCATTTTTACAATAACTGCCGTTACAGCAATTAGTAAGAGGCTTGTTGCCACTACTGTCATATTTAAATTTTTACGTTGCAGATACTCCTTCTTACGGGCCTTCCCTATTTCTCTAAACTGCTTGACGACTGTATCTTCTGTTTCAATGCCCTCTTTAGGTTTAAAGGGATGCTCTAACATATAGTGTTGCATGGCTTCATTCCTCTGGTAATACATATAATAACCACTTTGTTCTAGGAGTTCACCCTCTTCTTGAGCAAAGAAGGTTTCTATTTTATTAATAGGGTCAAGAAGCATAAATACTTTTCCTACCTCGCCAAAAACACTGCGATGTTCTCTTAGCTCTTTCATGGTAAGCATGGTCCCATATCCTGGCTGCATATGCATCCAACCAATCATTTCCTGATTTTCAAAATAAGTTACCCTTTCTTCCTCTGCCTTCTCTAGTGCTTCTCGCCCTAGCCATTCTCTTTCTTCCCCTTGTCTTCCTTCTATGAGTGGGATAATACCCGTTATAATCACTTCCTTGCTTTCTTCCAAAACCTTTCCTACAAAAACAGCTGCACTCTCTTTACTTAAATCCATCTGGGCGTACTGATAAAGATAGGTATAGACATAATCTTCTACATAGATATGATAATCACATAGGACATTCCCTATAGCTCTTACATTGTCTAAATGAATTTCTCGCTTAGCTTCTTGTATCGGTTCTTCCTTAGATAGTAATTCAAACGAAAGAATATCCCCACCTACTTCATTATCCACCAATCCCAGGAGTTCCTTTTTTTCCTCTTGATTAAGCCCTGTATTTTCCTTCCCCACCCAAGCTGTCTTATCCCTATCTTCTTTTTTATTCTTATTTGGCCTGTAGTATACTTTTCCCATTTTTATCACCTTCCATTTTTATCCAATTTTACAAGTATACTACTACAACTTAAAGATATAATTTAATCTTTATTGTCGAGGTGTCCATTTTTTTTATCTTTGTTTTTTGGAATTTCTCCCTATTATTTTTTCTATCCCTTCAGATTTTGTCAGAGTCTTACGCTTTTACTTATCAGCTTTTGTTACTAAATGCAGCATTCTTTCTCTAAAATACTATTTGTAAATAAATTCCATAACTAAAAGTAAATAAATATCCTAAAAACTGGCAAACTATAGAGAGATACTGAAAGTGGTGATAAAAATATGTATACAGAAGTGAGTACAAAGGCCTCTCCCCTCTATATTAATATCGAAAGCGAAAACTATCTCTCTCTCTTTTGCAATCAACTGGAACCCTACTTAGAAGCATTACTTCCTTATCATAATCACGAGTTGGTTATTGTTTGCATTGGTACAGATCGTGCCACTGGTGATAGTTTAGGTCCCCTAGTTGGGTATAAGCTCCCTCCTCTCAACTATGAAAAAGTAAATTGCTACGGTACACTGGATGAACCTGTTCACGCCAAAAATTTAGAAGAAACGATACAGCTTATTCAAGCCAAACATCCCACTGCATTGGTTATTGCTATTGATGCTTGTTTAGGAGCTAGTACAAATATTGGTTGTGTAACTATCGGTGAAGGAGCCATTTATCCTGGGGCTGGTGTTAAAAAGGACTTACCTCCTATTGGCCATATTCATATTACAGGTATTGTCAATTTTAGTAGCATGATGAATATGGTTGTCTTACAAAACACACGTCTTTCTCTTGTTATGAAAATGGCTGATAGTATTGCTATGGGACTTAAACATTGTTTATGGCGCTACTATAAAAATAATACAGTTCACTAAAAAAGTGCTACTTCCTTTTATGGAGTAGCACTTTTTATATAACCTTTATGCATTAATTCTTGCTCAATAATATCTAATTCTTCCTCTGTAGCTGCTTCTATTGTATGCATATGCTCCCCCTTTGTTAGTTGCATAAGAGGGCTTGCACTGGTACTATTTACTTTTTCTACAAACTGCTTAATTTCCCGTCTTGTTTTTAAGAAAAGACCTGCTATTAATTCACCATAGACAGGGTGTATAACAATGACATCACGTACTGTCCCCCCATTATCAACAATGGTATTTAGCTCATCTTCTAACTGTTCCTGTCCATGTTTAACTGCCAGTACTCTCTTTTTGACAGTAGCTGCTTCTTTATTTAAAATATAGCCTCGGGCTGTTGCCACAATATCATAACCTTGTGCTCTTAATAAGGCGATGTCCTGAACAATAACTTGCCTACTTACTTCAAAGTTCCTAGCAAGGAGTGCTCCACTAATTGGTAAAACACCTTCCTTGAGTAGGCTCAATAAGTGTTCCCGTCTCTTTTCACCCTCCATAGAATCTCCTCCTTTATACCTTCATTCTCTATTATAGCATAAGTTCTTTAACGCGTATGTGTCAAAAATCATTTTTCTATAAAAGGAGTACGGAAAAAAGGTGTACCGACTATTTCGTTTAAGTCCATAGTCGTTACACCTTTTCTACTCTTCTTATATTCGCTATTTTAAATTTTCACTATCTTTAATATACGCTATTCTTCGATCTACTCTTTACTAACCCTTTATTCTTTTTAAAAGTGTTTCTTTTAAAGTTTCGTAACCTTTTTTACCTAAGAGGGCAAACATATTCTTTTTATACTCTTCTACACCTGGTTGATCAAAAGGATTCACACCTAATAAATAACCACTTATACCGCAGGCTTTTTCAAAGAAATAAATCAATTTCCCCATATTATAGGCATTCATTTCTGGAATATTAATAACAATGTTAGGTACACCTCCATCTACATGAGCCAGAAGTGTTCCTTCAAAAGCTTTTTTATTCACAAAATCCATTGGTTTTCCTGCTAAGTAATTCAGTCCATCTAAGTCCACAGGTTCCTCTTCAAGGGTCACATCTATACTTGGGGTTTCAATATTAAGTACTGTCTCAAACATAATACGTTGACCTTCTTGGATATATTGTCCCAAGGAATGAAGGTCTGTTGAGAAGTTAACAGATGAAGGGTAAATGCCTTTATTATCTTTTCCTTCACTTTCTCCATAAAGCTGTTTCCACCACTCTCCAAAGTATTGCATAGTAGGCTCGTAGTTTACAACGATTTCTGTTGTCTTTCCTTTTCTTAAAAGAGCATTACGTACAGCTGCATATTTATAGCATTCATTGTTTTGTACATCGGCTACTTGATATTCTTCTCTGGCTGCTGCAGCTCCCTCCATTAAATCATGGATATTAATACCTGCTACAGCAATAGGGAGAAGACCTACAGCTGTCAGTACAGAAAAACGGCCTCCTACATCATCTGGAATCACAAAGGTTTCATAGCCTTCTTCTTGAGCCAAGGTAAGAAGGGCCCCTCTTGCTTGATCTGTTGTTGCAAAGATCCTATCTTTCGCTCCTTCTTTACCATACTTATCTTCCATGAATTTCTTAAATACACGGAAAGCAATAGCTGGCTCTGTTGTGGTCCCTGATTTAGAAATAACATTCACACTGACATCCTTGCCTTCACATACATCTAATAAGTTTTTAAGATATCTTCCTGAAATATTATTTCCTGCATAATAAATCTCTGGTGTTTTTCTTTGCTCTTTACTTAAACCATTGTAAAAAGTGTGACTGAGAGCATCTATACAAGCTCTTGCTCCAAGATAAGAACCACCAATGCCAATGACAATTAAAACATCTGAATTCTTTTGAATTCTCTCAGCTGCTGCATTAATTTTACTAAATTCTTCTTTATCATAAGCGACTGGTAAATCAATCCAGCCTAAAAAGTCATTCCCTGCGCCTGTCTTGTTATGTAACATGTTGTGTGCACGTTCTACTTGTGTCTCTAAGAACTCTACTTCATAAGGTTGCACTCCTGTTTTAGAGTAGTCAACTGTGATTTTACTCATTACTACATCCTCCTATAATCCAACACTATTGTTTTAACTTTACTATTATAAAGCAGTTTGACTTTTTTTTAAATAGATAATAATTATTTTGATTAATTTATATAATTAAAACTATTTATTTAGCTATTTATTTACACTTTTTTATCAGTAACACAAAAAATCTTGTTTCCCTAGATACTATAAGCTCGCCTTTATGCCCTTAAACTCAATAGAAAAAGGCTCTTCTCACCCATAGCGTATGTTCCCTTCTAAGTCAATCGATGGTTTTACCTAAAAGTGAAACTCCTTCTATGAATGAGCTAGCCTTTATTGAAGAATCTTTATGAGTTTGGCAATATCTTGAGCTGTTAATTTAGCTTTGTCTATTTTCCCTTCTGTTATTTTGATAGCCTTTGAAGTCTTTATCTCCTTCTTCTTTGTAGTTTCGGCCGCTAGAGTATCTTCTATTTCTGGTCCTAGAGTATCTTCAGCTTCTGGTTTAGTCAAAGAGTGTCTTGGGTTCTCGTTGCCTTTCTTTTCATTTTCTATAGGGAAAATATTAATGAGGTAATTGGTCATGAGTGTTAAAATAAGCTCTTGCTTCTCATTGACTGCCATTATAATCTTAAAAATTTCTACTCCAATGGTTAAAAGCCCACTTATGCTTGTGAGTATAATCATAGAACCATTAAAAGAAAGCTTGTCTACACTTATGACTAATACTTCTAATAAGACCACTCCCCACATTAAAAAAGCAGTTTTTGTGGCTAGATTCTTTACAGCCATATAGGAAAAAGAGCCAATGCTTTCTTTTTGCAAGGTAGTCACCAAAAAGGACTCTAAATCTACCTTATCCTTCAGTGTGTCCTCCATTTTATAATAGGCTTTAATGATACGATCTACAAACTCAATATGAGACTGAGTCTTATAAACCCTAGCATTATTATAAAGCTCTATGCTGGTTTCTATAACCTGAAATTTATGATCTATCATCTTCGTTGTCAATACAACAAGTAGTGTTAGTAGTACCTGAATAATAAATAAACCTATTATCATTTTCCCTCACCTCGTGTAGTTTTATTAAAATAATTTTACCATTTATTTACATTTTTTCAAGTAAAATCATTATTCAATAAACTACAAAAAAAGACTGATTTCTCAGCCTCTTTTAAGTGGTACGTGTATTGATTTTTGCAATATCCTTCACTATTACCTATCTATCACTTAATTGATAGTGGGGATAGGTACATA
>JAEYNQ010000052.1 GCA_023412455.1 Bacillota bacterium | reverse complement strand
TCCGTCTAACAGAAGCGCGATGCTTACTGGTAATCATATATTCTAATTGACTACTTCTAGAACGAATACGCATTCTTTGTCCGAAATGAGCCTCAAAGAAATCCTCCATGGTACTATACTTTACATTCTCTTCTCCTAGCTCTGGAAGCACAGTACTGACATACTCACCAAATAAGTGATTGGGAGAAATAATCATAATATTTTCACTGGTCAATCCTTCTCTTACACGCTCATAGAGCAAATAGGCTATACGATGCATGGCAATAGAAGTCTTTCCACTTCCAGCTACTCCTTGCACGATTAGCACGTCATTTCCTTTATTTCTAATAATCTGATCTTGTTCCTTTTGAATCGTCTCTACAATATTTTTCATAGAAATAGAGGCATTATGCCCTAATGCCTCCTTGAGCATCTGGTCAGTAATGGTTAAGGAGCAATCAAAGAAATACTTCAACATGCCTCTTTCAATCTCATATTGCCTCTTTAGGCTTATTTCACCCCTTATTTCACCACAAGGCGCCACATAGCTACTAGGTCCTACTTCATTCCGATAAAACATACTGGCAATAGGTGCTCGCCAGTCATACACTAGGACTTCATAGTCTCCATCCTTCATCAC
The DNA here is from genome assembly GCA_023412455.1 of Bacillota bacterium. Taxonomy (GTDB): domain Bacteria; phylum Bacillota; class Clostridia; order Lachnospirales; family Cellulosilyticaceae; genus Sporanaerobium. The sequence continues at coordinate 7,904 of JAEYNQ010000052.1, read as the reverse complement.
ATTCTGATACCCAATATAGATCGCCTCTTTGTCTTCTCCTTCTTCTTCAAAGTCAAAGCGTCCAAAATAAGGTTTATCCACTATACGCTTATATTTTTCAACATGGGCTAACTTTTGCTCATAACGGGAGGTCTCTATTCTCTCCATATTATGGTACTGTGTCAGCTCAATATTTCTATCATAATCATCTGCTGCAGGCACACCTTCGGCCCACATCTCTTTTCTTAGGGCCACTAAGTTTTTCTTTTGCTCCTGTACACCTTCTGCCCCCACATCAATATGCTCCTTTAAAAAGGTGATGACCTTATTTAAATAAGCTTGTTCTTCCTTTAATATCACTTCATAATCACTCAACGAATATACCTCCAATTCTATCTGTCTATGATAGCATTTATGGCGTTCACTGACTAGCAGTAGATTAAAGGAATGTTTGATAAGCTAATTTTTCAATAGCTGATATTTCCTGTAGCTTCTCACTAATTCTCCTATTCTTAGCATCTTATTCCCCTTTCAAAGATAACGGTATTCCTATATAAAACTCTTTTCTTTTCTAAAAAGAGCGGTTCCTTATGACAAAGAAACACGCTCTTTTAAAAAGTTCCTTAATTTTGTTTACGTACTAAAATGTATTCATCCCCTATTTTATAATAAGGGCAACGTTTATTAGGGCTGTAGCTCATTCTGGCTAAGTCGTCTTCATCCATAATCCCTTGAATGCTACAAACATACTCCTCTAGGTTATCATCATACTCTAAATACATACAGTTCTCACACATTTTACTTTCCTTTACTTTATAGTGTTCTATTTCATTAAAAGTCTTTGCTTTGCATTAAAGTAACTAACTAATAAAGAATAAGGGTATTTCCAAAAAGCTGGTGCCCTCCTTTATAAATTCGACTCTCTCCAGTTAAAGTATCTAGCAGGGTTACAAATTCTTTATAATCCCATTCCTCCCCTTTTTTCTCCTCTGTCCACCAGGAAATCACTCTATACCGTTCCTCAATATAACCTTGAAAAATTCCATTTGCTTCTTTTATAACACCCAGTTCTCTTCTTGGGGAAGTAAGCCGCCTTACCCTCACCTCATGAGCTCCTCTTTCTTCTTCATAAGCCTCTTTTGTCCTATAAAATAACTGCCCCTTGATTATTTTTGCATCCAGCCTATATTCTTCTTTTTTTTCTAGAGAAGGGAGTTCTATGCTATATATGACTTCTTCTTGGGTACGAAAGTCTTTTTCACGGTAATAAATCTTCTGCCCTTCTCGTCCTAAGTACCTTACCCAGCCGTCTAGGTACCTTTCTCTAATGGTTCTAAAAGGGAGATGGGTTGCTTCTGATTTTATAGCCTTAACGAAGTCTTCTACTGGAATAAAATATAAGCCTTCTTTTTCTTTAACGTGTTCTTGTAGAAGGGCTTTGCTCTCCACTAATTCATAGATTTCCTCATATTCATAGTCATCCATATGACAGGCATTAAAAACCACATATTCCTCTTGCTGCTCCCTAATAAGAGGCATCTCATCTATTAACCCATGAACGCCTGAAAGTCCTTCTAATAAACAAAGTGCCTTGATAGGATAGAGGCGGTCCTCCTCTAAATCACAGAGGTAATAAAAAGAATCTAACTTATTTTTCCTATAATAACTCCATAAATTCTCTTCCCCTTCACCTACCTCTACATTAAAGAGGAAATATCTTTGATTGATAATAATCACTGTAGAACTGATCTCTTCTTCTACCTTCAACTGGTGTTCTCCTATAAGCTGTCCACTCTCTTTATTAATCTGATAGACCTCTATTTGCTTTGAAAGGCTAAGGTTCACAATCGTAACACAGTCCCCCACTATCCTCTCTCTTTGACTCCAAAAGGTGTCCTTAGGAATAGGGTAACTATAGAGTGTCTGTCCCTGCTCTCTTTCCCTATCATAACTTATAAGACTATACCACCACTTATCTTGCCTTTTTTCTTGTATAGAAAAAAGAAGCTTTTTATCTTCTACAACTAACACCTTCGCCTCTTCATAGGCATAACCTAACTGACGTAAATCCATTAATTCCATAGAACTCCCCTTAACTCCCTATTGGCTTGCTATCTGTTTTTACTTATTAGGTCTCTCTTTAATGGCCTGGCAAAATGCTTCAATTTTGGAAGCATCTTTTCCATGGTCTTGCTCTGTAGGGTCAATAAGACTCAAGGTGGCTACTAATTCACCCACTTTTGCCTCCACCTTACTGAAGCATTTTTCTGCATTTCCTCCTGAACTACAAGCATACACTGCAACCTGCTTTCTTTTTAAATGATTCTCTTTAAAAAATGTTTCAAGGGGTGCTGCATAGCTACTTGCCCATACTGGTGTTCCTAATACAATGAGGTCATAATTAGCCTCATTGAAATCATAGGCTTTAAGATTTGGTGTTAGTCCCAATAGTGTTTGTCTCCCACAGCGAAAAAATTGGGCAAATTTCCCCTTTGGATAATCCTTGACTGTCTCTAATTCTAAAGCCTCTAACCCTAGTCTTTGAGCTATTTCCTTTGCCACATAACGCGTATGGCCATTTAATGAATAATACACAAGAATGCCTTTCATTATCTTCTCCCACCTTTCTTTATTTCTAAAATGAATGCTTTATCTTTCTCTACTTTTTCTTCTTAAATAGTAATACTTTTTTAGGGGCAGTGTCTATACCTTTTCACTTATGATTTTAAAAGTCAAAAAGCTCTTGGTTGTCGCTTCATTCAACCAAGAGCTTTTTATTAAATCATCCGTTTAAACCTAAGCCCCAACTATTTTGCCCATACCTCTGGTGTATTTATGGCCTCTTGTAAGGCTTCTAGATATTCACTCACTTGATAGCCATCTACTACTGCATGAGCCACAGTAATGGAAAATGGCATCAGTACTTTATCATCCTCTTTTTTAAATTTCCCGGCTTGTCAAACAGGGAAAAACTGTGTGGGTGGAGCATAAGGTGTAGGTGAATAACTACTAAAGGAGGTCCATGGTAAGACCCCTACTATACAACCATTTTCTGGTGGCATTTGAGGTTTAGCCACTATACCTTGTACCTCTTTATACTGTGCATCTTCCTCAAGATAGGCCTTATTAAATACCTCAAAAGACTCCTCATAGTCTACCCACATAATGGAGGTACTCTCATCCTCTTTATGGAAATTGGCATAAGTAGGCGTAAGATAGTTATAATAACCTAATTTGCCATTTCTATAGCTGATTCTAAAACACTCTCTTTCATTAATAAGCTTCATGGTAATATAACGATAACCTATGGCAAATCTATACCCTTTTCGCTTAAAATAGGCATACATCTTGGTTACATCTAAATCGATACAGAGGTTAAAACCTGTAGGAATCATCTTTGTATAAAGCTCAAAATAAGGTGCCCTCTTCCATTCCTTTAAATCAATCTCTCTAAATTCTAGTTCCATTTTTACTCTACCTCCTCTTTTTTATAAGTATAGCCTCCTTCTTTCTTAGAAACTATCCACGAACCGTAGAGTTTTAAACGGATTGTTCTCGCCTAGTAAGTAAATTTTTATATAAAAGGTCTATTAGAAATGCGCCTAACGGTGCTGTAATAAGTATGGCTAATACAGCCACCGTCAATATAATATTGCCAGAAGCTAGGCCCATACTAAGGGGAACACCACCAATTGCTGCTTGAACTGTTGCCTTAGGCGTATAGGCAATCATACAAAAAAGTCTTTCCTTCATTGAAAGATTGGTTTTAAGTAAGCATAAAAGGACACCCACCATTCGAAATATCAGAACACCTACTATTAATAAAACAGCCCACGCACCTGCTAATAAGGCATATCTTAGATCTACTGTTGCCCCAACTAAGACAAATAAAAGAATTTCTGCTGCTACCCATAGCTTATTAAACTTCAAAGACAGCCTTTCTGCTACAGCTTGTCTTTTTCTTTGCAAGGCAATGCCCATACCCATAATAGCTATTAACGCTGCAAATGGAATGACTTCTGAATAGCGGTCTTCTATGGTAACCATAATGAATGAAATACAAATTAAAATAACGACCTTAGCACTATCTCTTATATGCACCTTTTTAAAATACTGAGCTAATAGATAACCTATTATTCCGCCCACTATTATGCCCGTTCCAATGGAAATAGGAATCTTTACAAAGCTTATAGGAGATATACTGCCCCCTTGAGCTAAACCTGTAAAAGCTGAGAACATAACAATGACAAATACATCATCCACAGATGCACCTGCTAAAATGAGTTGGGGGATACCTTTTTCTACTCCATATCCTTCATTCATTAATTGAAGCATTTTAGGCACAATCACAGCTGGTGAAACAGCAGCTACAACAGCTCCCATAATAGCCGCATCTAATAGGGATATACCTAATAACGGAGGAGCCAGAAGAATCATGCCTAGCATCTCCAAACAGGCAGGCACAAAGCACATAAGAATTGCCGGCCGTCCAACCTTCTTAAGGTCTTCAATATCTAAGGAGAGTCCTGCTCTTGTTAAAATAATAATAAGGCCAATTCTTCGTAATTCTGAAGAGAGCTCTAGTAAGGAGCTATCCATCAAATCAAGTGCATAAGGACCCAATAAAATTCCAGTTATAATCATTCCTAACAAACTAGGTAGGCGAAGCTTACTGCATACCCACCCCATAAACATCCCCATACTTAACATGAGTGCCATACTAAATAACATCCTTAAAGCCTCCTCCTAAATGCAGAAAAGCTGATGGCTTCTGCGTCATTTTGCAGAAGTCATCAGCTTAATTAAGCAGTTTAAGTATTCTATACCTTGGGAGAACTTGATTCCCATTAGTGATTATAGCATTGCCCATTAAGTGCGTCAATTAAAAGTGTTTTCATTGTTCATCCCACTCTTTTTGACCCATTCTAGTACTGCATCACTACCTGTTTTCTCCGTCTCAAAGCTAACACCTATTAGCACATCTGGTTCTAAATAGTCCCTATCATCTTCTAATGTCTTAATATAGCGAGTAGAATAACTCACTCCAAGCTGACTATTAGGAAGTCTAAACATCTTCGTTTCTCCGTAGTGATTAGGTTGTCCACCTGAAGGTTCACCTATTAAGATGGCATTGGTGTTTTTCTTCAACTTAATGACTGTATTCAGCCCTGCTGAATAGGTCTTCCTTCCCATTACAACGAATAGTTTCCCCTTAGTATTTAAAGTATTCTTCTTTAATTTTTTAAGAAAAGGGTTGAAAACACCATCCCCACCTCCTTGATTCTGACGCAAATCGATGACTAGCTTGTCTACCTCATTTTCCTTTATAAACTTAAATACCTCATCTGTAAAAATAGTAAAAGGCTTATTAGGCATTTCTCTGGCACTTCGATAACATACATAGAGAACTTTCTCCTCTGGCAAATACTCATACCAGTAATTTTCATTTTCATGCTCCTTGTATAAGGGGAGCCTATAGACCCTTTCATCTTGAATAAACTGAACTTCTTCGCTAGTTATAGGCTCCATCCCTATCTCCTTGATTGTCCCCTCTAACGTTTCCAGCTTTAATGTTATTTTCTCTTCTTTAATCATGCCTAGATCTTTTAATAAATCAGGAGAAGGTATATAGTACATTACTTGGTTTTTAAACCACTGCTTATTAGCTCCTGCAAAAAAGGGCTTAAAAGCTTCTGCCACCTCCTCCATAGGATTTCCATTTAAACTAATTATTCTACTATATAATAAGTCCTTATAATCCTCCGTAGTATCTACAATATAAATTCCCTCATCATACCAATAGAGGGAGAATGGGTATTGCTCTCCTATGCCTATATTAACATGAGTATGGGTATCCCCCATATTGGCTACAATCTTAGCTAACTCAAAGTTTATTTCTTCATCGGTATACTCTTCGACCTTTTCTTTTAGGTCTTCTAAGCTCCCTATGAAATAATCTTCCCCTTGCTTAAAATATAAGTTTTTATGTTCTTTAGGCAAAACCGTTTCTAGATACATGATATCTTTTATCCACTTTTGATCCCTGTCTTCACACAAATAGGCCTTTTCATCTGGATAGGGACTAAAGGGTGACTGACAACCTGATAAGCTAAGGAGTACTGTCACTATTACTAGTAGCCTACCTACCTTTGTAAGGGATAGGCCTATCCTTCTGCCTTTTAAAACCTCACTCGCTTGTCCTGTTTCCTTTGTCATGCTCTCTCACCACTTTCCATAATCATCTCCTCATATTTTTTACTAATTAAAAACATAAATAGAGCCATGCCTACTAACAAAACCCCCGTTCCTATAAGCTTGGACTTCCAAAAAGTAATGTGTATAAAATCCTCTAATATGCTAATGGCCACCCAACTGTGTATAATTCCTAAAAAGGTAGGTAGGATGACTGCTCCTGCTAATTGCATCTCTATACTTCTTCTAATTTTTTCTTTGCTCATACCTATTTTAAGTAATATATCATACTGTCTCCTATCACTATAAGCATCCCCCATGCATTTAAAATAAAGGGTACTTAATACGGTAATCATAAAAATAAGAGATAAAAGAAGTCCTAAGAAGTAGGCAGCACCCATTACATAATATTTTCGCTGATACTCTGCAACATAGACATTCATATTATTGGTATAGTCTGGAATAAGCCGTATAAGGGATGTCACTAATTCTATATTTTTTTCTTGATCCGTGATATTTACGTTGTTTAAACATTCTTCTTCTGCCCCTAGAGCCGTCTTAAGCTCGGCATACACCTCATCTGTTACAAGTAAGGTGCCTAATCCTTGAGTCTTAGGCATAACCCCTAAAAACGGTAGCTTCTCTACCCCTTGAAGCCTATAAGTCCTTCCCCCTATCTCATAGGTATGTCCTTCTATCTTCTCTAAAGAAAGCATCACATCAGCATGAATAATACGGCTCACTGTGTTTTCAGAAGGCTCTAAAGGTTTAAGGATTTTTTCAGCTCTTTTACCTTCTAGCATCATCAAATTTTTCTTAAACTCACTGTAAGGTGCGATAATCGTTTCCATATTCGAGCTTTGTCCATATACACTGTTCTCTACACGAGCTTTAATAAAATGCACCTTACTCTGGCCAATGATTTCAGAATCAGAAGCCTCTATTCTTTCCATAACCTTCCTATTTACTTCTTCATCTTGATTGAGATAACTAATACTATAAGGTGTTTCAAGTCTCGCATTATCCGTCTCATATTGGTGCAGTATAAGGCTAGTCATAAGAGCTGTTAAAGTAGATGCACACAAAATAGTTGTTGCTGCATAGCTTCGATAATTTGTGCCTAATCGAAATAGTGTATTACTTAAGCTAATAAGTCGTCCACCTTTATAGCTGATTTTCTTATTTTGAATGGCTTTACTTAGAATAATGCTAAAGAAGCCACTAAAAAGGAAGTAGGTTCCCACGCATACTAAAGCCAAAATGATTGGCCACCCTCCCATCAGCTGTATATTATCTTCTCTTAACTTAAAAGTCATGTAATAACCTATACCAATTCCTATAATGCCCAGTATCCCTCGAATAACTCTTTTGCTAGGCATCCCCTCTTCTTTTTTGCTGGCATTTAAAAGCTCAATCAGCTTACTATGTCTCACCAGATAGCTATTTCTAAGCGCTATCATCCCCAAGATACTTGCAAATAACAAACTTAATACACCTATCGCCTTATAAGAAAAATAAAAAGGGATGTGGGTATTCATTATGCTGGCACTACCCAAAATCATAAAAAATAATTTCGAAAAAATAATACCTATTAAACTTCCTGCCACTAGTGCTATTCCCCCTACAATGCAGCTTTCTATGGCAATTACCTTAGCAATTTGATTTTTTTGAATGCCCATAAGCATATAGGTAGCAATCTCTTTGTAACGTTGTTTATAGAAAAAATGACTGGT
>JAEYNQ010000247.1 GCA_023412455.1 Bacillota bacterium | reverse complement strand
CTTTAATATCCTTCTCTAATAAATCAAGGCTTTTGTAAAAGGTATTATTTTCATAGACCTTTAGATTCATCCTTGTTTCTACTTCAAAAGAAGGGAGTTCTCTATCTAAATTCATCATAAAAAGACTAGGATGCGCACTTAATTTTCCTACAATGTCTTCATAGGTAAACATTAATTCCATCTGCTTAGGCAATATATGCCCGTATTGTAGCCGATCCTTCATACTTTCACTATACTCATACAAAAGGCGATGTGCCTTCTCCTCACTTTTTAGGGGCTCATCCATATAAAGTATGGTATTGGTCTTTACGTAGTCCAGTATGGATACTGTGTCTAAATCTGTATAAGGAACATAAAGCTCTAAGCCACTAGGACTTATATCATTTTCTATCTGTTCTATCCTTTCCTTAACATGACCTTCTAAAATCAAGGCACTTTCCTTACGCCCTTCCTCTCTTAGGTTTTTTGTAACTTTTTTTAATTCTTCTCTAATACTTGGAATGGCTTTTTTAAGAACAGCTAAAGGGAAGATAATTTCTTGATTGGGCACAATCTTGAGCTTTTCAGTCTTATGAATAGAACGTTGTGTCTGAACGTTAAAAGCCCTTATAGAATCCAGCTCATCATCCCAAAGCTCTAGTCTATAAGGTTCATTATCTATAGGTGTATAAATATCTATAATACCTCCCCGTATAGCAAACTGACCCATACCTTCTACCTTTGCTACACGCGTATAGCCTGTCTCTATTAAATAAGCTTCTAGCTTATCTAACTGGATGCAATCCCCTAATTTCAAAACTCTAGTATAAGACTGCCAAGTTGCTTGAGGCGATAGTGGATTTAAAAGGGCTTCAACAGGAATAATAAATGCCCCCTTCTTTTTCTCATTAAGGGCCTCAATTACTTTTATTCGAGCTGAAGTAATATCCATACTATGCACATCAGCATTATAGAACAGAATGTCCCTAGAAGGATAAACATATACTTGCTCTTCCCCTATTAAAGACTGCAAGTCTTCTGCTAATCTTTTTGTACTTATTTCATCATAAGTAATAATAACAGGTGAAGCTTCTAAAAATTCACTTGCAGCATATAAAAAATGAGCTTTACAAGCATCTATCATATTTACAACTTTTGCGTTTTTCTTTCTCTTTAAAGTTTCTAAAACCTCATGCATGCCCTCTAGTTCTTTTAGAGGTTCAATAAGGCCTTGCTGTTTACCTTCCATGCTTATCACCGTTTCACTTTTAAATTATAGGTATTCATGGCTTGATCAGGCCCTTTTATTATAATCATTTCTATGGCATCACAAATCTCTCTTAATTTAGGGCCTAAAATTTTCATATCTTCTTCACTCAATCTCCCCAAAACATAGTTGGCCAAGTCCCAACCCGCAGGTTTTTCTCCTACACCTACTTTTATTCTTAAAAAATCTTGTCCACCTAAATGGGAAATAATACTCTTGATACCATTATGCCCACCAGCACTTCCTGTCTTGCGAATACGAAGTTGTCCTACTTCTAAGGAAACATCATCATATATAACAAGTATGTCAGCTGGCGTTAATTTATTCCAATCCATACAAGCTCTTAAGGCTTCACCACTTAAGTTCATATAGGTCTGGGGCTTCATTAAAATAACCTTTTCACCCCCTATAGTTCCTTCACCTATTACTGCTTTAAACTTATTTTTATACATGGCAATGCCCTTTAGCTCTGCTAAAGTATCAATGGCTTCAAAACCAATATTATGCCTAGTTGTGGCATACTGCATTCCCGGATTGCCTAATCCCACTATGAGTTTCATATATTCCTCCAAATTTCACATTCATCTTCATGTGCATTGTTTCATTTCTATTTTACAATCCATTTTATTATACTGATGTCTGCTTGAAATAATCAATAGTCCTATTCTCATTATTTTATGTGCAACAAAAATTTATACTTATTAATTATTTCCTTCCTTCCAAAATTTACACCGACTTACCTTTCATTTGAACAAAAATGCCCATAGGACACGTATTGGTTCGCGAAGTAGTGAAAGTGTAGACCACGAACTGTCTTACTAGATAAGAAAAAAAGATGGCCTAAGGCCATCTTTTAATCAAATAATTTAGATACGGATAAGTCTTCATGAATACGTCTAATAGCATCTGCAAAAATAGGTGCTACTGAGATTTCTTTGATTTTATCAATCTTCTTGTTTTCTGGAATAACTATTGTATTAAGAACGACTAACTCTTCTATTGCTGAAGCTTGGATTCTCTCCATAGCAGGGCCTGATAATACCCCATGTGTACAACATGCATAAACAGCTGTAGCACCTCTTTCTTTAAGAGCATTTGCAGCATTACAAATTGTCCCTGCTGTATCAATCATATCATCAATAAGAATGACACGTTTACCATTCACATCTCCAATAATATTCATAATTTCTGATACATTGGCTTTAGGTCTTCTTTTATCTATAATAGCTAAAGGAATATCTAACTTCGTTGCAAAGGATCTGACACGCCCTACACTTCCTAAGTCAGGTGAAACAGCTACAACTTCATTTGTATTGTCTCCTAATTTATCCGCATAATACTTTGTTAATAGTGGCATCCCCACTAAATGGTCCACTGGAATATTAAAGAAGCCTTGAATTTGTGCACAGTGTAAATCCATTGTCAATACCCTATCTGCTCCTGCTGTTTGAAGGATATCTGCTACAAGCTTAGAACTGATCGGATCTCTTGCTCTCGTTTTTCTATCTTGTCTTGCATATCCATAATAAGGAATAACTGCTGTAATACGTCCTGCTGATGCCCTCTTCATGGCATCAATCATAATGAGTAACTCCATAAGATGCTCATTAGCTGGAGTTGAAGTAGGTTGAATAATATATACATCCGTACCTCGTACTTTTTCATCTATCTTTACACTTATCTCGCCATCACTAAAACGCATCACTTCTGACTTACCAAGATTTACATCTAACTTCTCCGCTATCTCTCTTGCAAGCCCTGGATGAGCATTACAAGTAAACACCTTAATATCAGTGTAATTTCTAATCATTTAAGTTAGTCCTCCTTAATAGTATACGACCATATTTTTCGCAAATATTATATCATATTATGCATAAAAAGCAACGCATGTTATGATTATTTTTGTCTTTTCTTGGTTACCCAGTCTTCTTTGTTTTCTTGTTTTGCTCGAGCAATACCTAAGCTGTTTTTAGGCACTGCCTTGGTTATAGTAGAACCTGCTGCTGTGTAAGCTCCTTCTTCTATGGTTACAGGTGACACAAGATTGGTATTACAACCAATAAAAGCATTGTCCTTTATAACCGTACGATGCTTCTTCTCTCCATCATAATTAACAACAACTGTCCCACAGCCAAAATTCACTTTTTCACCTACATCGGCATCCCCAATATAAGTGAGGTGAGATATTTTTGTGCCATCTCCAATAGTAGAATTCTTGATTTCTACAAAATCCCCTACTTTAATGTTTTTGCCCACATGTGAATGAGGCCTAATATAAGCAAATGGCCCTACATGGGTTCCTTCATCTACAAAGCTATCCGTAATAACACTAATATCTACTTCAACTCCTGCTTTAAGTACCGTGTTACTGATCTTAGAATGATAACCAATACGACACCCTTCACCAATTACTGTCTTACCTTCTATTATACAGCCTGGCTCTATTACTGTATCTTTCCCGATCTCTACTTCTATACCAATATAGGTACTAGAAGGATCTACAAGGGTTACACCCTGTTGCATATGTTTCTTATTGATTCTCTTTTTCATTAACTCCGTCACTTCAGCTAATTGCTCTCTTGAATTAACGCCTAAAATGTCTTCCATTTCATCTGCAATAATGGCATCTACCTTATAACCTTCTTTTAAAAGAATTTCTAAAGTATCTGTAAGATAGTATTCTCTTTGTACATTGTCATTTGTTAGCTTAGATAAAGCAAGCTTTAAGAGTTTAGCTTCAAAGACATACATACCCCCATTGATTTCCTTGATAAGGCTTTCTTCTTCCGTAGCATCCTTCTGCTCTACAATCTTAACAAACTGGGACGAATTATTTCTTACAATACGGCCATAACCTTGTGGATTATCTACTTCTGCTGATAAAACGGTTACAGCATTATCATTCTGACGATGGAAAGTGAGCATTTTTTCAAGGGTAGCTCCAGTAATAAGGGGGGTATCGCCATAAAGAATGAGTACTTCTCCCTCATCACCTATAAAATCTAATGCTTGCATTACCGCATGTCCTGTCCCTAATTGCTCTTGTTGAAGAGCATAGCTCACGCCATCACCAAGTGCTTTCTTTACATCTTCTGCTTTATGGCCTACGATAAGGCATGTCTCTGTAGCACCCACTTGTTTAGCGGCCAAAATCGGATATTCGACTAAAGCTTTATCAAAAACTTTATGAAGCACTTTAGACTGTTCAGATTTCATACGTGTGCCTTGTCCAGCAGCAAGTATTAATGCTTTTGTTTTCATCTCTAATCTTCCTTTCAACTTACTATCCTTAGTTATTCTCTCACTTTATAACTCTTTATGCAACAATAAAAAGGTGTTTCTATACAAAGAAACACCTAAGTTACTCTTTCTTATTCTTCTATATCTGCATATTCATCATCCGAAATAACTGCTACTTCATCTGAAAGTAACACCATTTCATACTTCTCAAGAACTTGGTTTTGAATGCGATCTCTTGTTTCTGAATTAATAGGATGAGCGATATCTCTAAATTCCCCATCTAAAGTCTTTCTACTAGGCATAGCGATAAAGCGACCTTTGTCCCCTTCTATAACTTTAATGTCGTGTACAACAAATTCGTTATCAAAAGTAACAGAAACGACTGCTTTCATTTTTCCATCCTTATTGATTTTTCTAACCCTAATATCTGTAATTTCCATTAGCAAAAACCCCTCCTGTTATTAACTAGTGCCTTGATGGCTCTCCTATTAATAGTGGCCTTATTATTTGAATTATATGATACTTGAAAAGAATAGTCAATATTTTTTTACTTTTTTTACATTTAGAAGTAATTTTTTCAATTATATGTACATATTAGTATGTTTTTGGTTAGTCTACTTATACAATATTTCGTTTTTCTAACAAAATAATTTTATCTTTAGTCCCTATTACATGTTGACCATCTGATACAAATACTTGTTTATCCAGTATAGCATTTTCAATAACGCAGCCTTTGCCTATTGTAGCACCTTCCATAATAATGGAATCCTTAATAACACTACCTTCTCCTACAAACACCTTCCTAAAAAGAACGGAATTTTCTATTTTACCATTAATAATATCCCCTCCACTAATAATACTATTATTAGCGTGCACTTCAGAATTAAACTTAGCAGGTGGTTCATCCTTTGCTTTGGTAGAAATATAAGGATAGGTATTAAAGAAAAGTTTTCTAACTTGTGGCGTTAAGAAGTCCATATTCAACTGATAGAACTCATTAATATCACGAATGCTCTTCCAATAGTCTTCAAACATATAGCCATAAATTTTTAGTTTTTTTCTATAACGAATGATGATATCATTCACAATACTGTATCGACCGTCTGCTTCTAATTCTTCTAAAAGCTTTATCAGTAACTCTCTACTAATGACATAAATACCTAATGATACAGTTGAATACTGTGGATTAAGAGGCTTTTCTTCAAACTCTACCATCTTATTATCATAGTCAAGTCCAATAACACCATACTCCTCCACATTATAAGAATGCATATCTTTACATACAATCGTAAGGTCTGCACCTTTTTTCTCATGATATCTAATAATCTTTTCGAAGTCCATACGGTATACTTGCTCACCTGAGGTAATAACCACATAAGGCTCATTACTTTTCTTTAGGAATTCTATATTTTGGAAAATACAATCTGCTGTTCCCCTAAATCCAAACCCCTCTTGACTTGACATATTAGGCGTAAATAAGAAAAGTCCTGTCTTTTTTCTTCCAAAGTCCCACCATTTTGAAGAACTAATATGGTCGGCTAATGACCTCGCACTATATTGTGCAATAATTGCTACCTTCTTGATCCCAGAATTACTTAAATTACTAAGAGCAAAGTCAATCGCTCTGTAGGAACCTCCTACTGGCATAGCTGCCAAATTTCTTTGTTTTGTAAGGACACCAAGAGTATTTCTCTTGCCTCCTGCTAATATAATACCAATAGCTCTCACTGTTCTTCCCCCCTAGATGATAAGCGAATGACCGCTTTCTAATTTCCCATTTGGATAATGTTCTGGCAAGGTATGTCCACCTATTTCACAGTTCTTACCCACTACGACATTATCAGGTATTATTGTATTATCACCTATTACAGTAATACCACTTGAATAGATATGAGGCTTGGTTACATGAACCTTATTTTCCCCTACACCTATCTTAGTATTCTCTCCTACTTGAGATTTTTCAGATATAATACATTTCTCTAAATATGTACCCTTCTTAATAACCGTTTCTGCCATAATAATTGAATTATAAATTTTGGCACCTTCTTCGATTATAACACGCGGCCCTAAAACAGAGTTATACACTTCGCCATAAACCTCACAACCTTCTGAAATGAGTGACTGATGAAGAACAGCCTTTTCCCCCATATATTGTGGAAGTTGATGCTCTATATTTGTATAAATCTTCCAAAACTCATCATAGAGATTAAACACTGGAACTGTATCTGTAAGCTCCATATTGGCTTTCCAATACGCTTCTATCGTTCCAATATCTCGCCAATAATCATTAAAATGATACGCATAAACATTCTTTCCCGTATTAATCATATCAGGAATAATATGTTTTCCAAAATCACTATCCGAATGAATGGCATTATCTTTTATAAGTGCTTCTTTCAATACTTCCCAGGTAAATATATAAATTCCCATAGATGCTAAGTTACTTTTGGGATGGGCAGGTTTTTCTTCGAATTCAATAATTCGTCCTTTTTCATTGGCATTCATAATTCCAAACTGATTGGCTGTATCCAAAGGCACTTCAATAACGGCTATGGTGGCATCTGATTGATTTTTCTTGTGTTCCTCTAACATGGCTGAATAATCCATCTTATAAACATGATCACCTGATAAAACAAGAATATATTCTGGATTTTGTTCATCGATATAGCGAATGTTATGATAAATGGCATTAGCTGTTCCTGAATACCATGAACCTTCATTTCCTTTTTTTACGTAAGGTGAAAGGATAGTAACTCCACCTGTTTTCCTATCCAAATCCCATGGTATGCCGATCCCAATATGCTTAGTTAAGAGCAGTGGCTCATATTGAGTTAATACACCCACCGTATCAATTCCTGAGTTAATGCAGTTACTTAATGGGAAATCAATAATACGATACTTCCCTCCAAACATAACGGCTGGTTTTGCAATTTGTTTTGTAAGAATCCCTAATCTACTACCTTGTCCACCTGCTAAGAGCATAGCAAGCATTTCTTCTTTATTCATGTAACCCCTCCTAACTATGTCATTACTCCCTAGATTAAATTGCTATAATTTACAAAATAGTCCCTCTATATAGGGCATAAAAAATAGCACACCTATATTTTAACATTACAACGTTTTCTTTACAATATTGAAATTGTTTATCAAATCACCCTTCATGTTTGATAGGGGACTACACACTATATATATCAACTACTTTATTGGTTTCATCAACTGTATCTATCCATAATAGCGATTTAAAATCTTTCACCAATTTCTCTTGTGGACTCTGTGTAGCCATCAGTACACCTATTCCTACTATTTCTGATTCAAATTCTTGCATAAGGTCAATAATTCCTTTTGCTGTTCCTCCTGCTTTCATAAAGTCATCAATAAATAATACCTTAGAACCTTTTTTTATAGCTTTTGTAGATAGACACATGGTCTTAATGCGATGGTTACTTCCTGTAATATAATTCATGTGAATAACCGTTCCATCCGTTAGCTTACTTTGATTGCGCACAACAACCATTGGCCTATTTAATACCATTGCTGTCATTAGGGCAATAGGAATTCCCTTTGTTTCTACTGTAATCACATAATCTACCTCAATATCCTTAAATAAACTGGCCAATGCAATACCTATATTTTTAGAAATAGTAGGTGAATAAAGAAGGTCATTCATATAGATATAGCCTCCTGGAATAATTCTTTCTTTGGTATTAATCAGTTCGCACAACTCTTGCGCAAATCTTTTTATTTGTTCCTTTGTCATTAAGGGATTAAAATAAACCCCTCCAGCAGCTCCTGACACAGTCTCTATATTACCTAGCTCATATTGACTAAATATTTCCTTAATTACATCTAAATCTTCACTAATGGTAGACTTTGCACAATTAAAAAGCTCAGAAAAATGGGCTAATGTAAAAATTTTATTGGGATGATTCGTTAAAATATTGGTAATAACGCTAATTCTCTCGTGTTTTTGTACTTTCTTCGTCATTAAACTTCTCCTTTTTATTTCTTGATTTTTCTTATCTTTATTATAAATAAAAAAGTGAATATTTAAAAGCATTTCACCAAAAACATTCATATTTTTAATTCTCTCTTAAAACCCTCCTTTTTATAAGGTATTAAAAAATATTTGTTATTTTTTTAAGTTGTGGTATATAATGATAGAAGCATATACTGCATACATATGATATGAGTATACTACTATCATTTTAAATAAAACTTTTCCTATTGAAAGGATTAATTGTATGACGAATCTCAACTCTTTGTGCCAAAAGAAAATTCACTTCATCGGTATTGGTGGTATTAGTATGAGTGGACTTGCAGAAATCGCCTATAAAAAAGGATGTCTTGTAACTGGCTCAGATATGAAAAGCTCACTTACTACAAAACATCTAGAAGATATTGGTATTACTGTCTATTATAGTCATAGTTCTGAAAATGTAGCTGATGATACGAATTTAGTCGTCTATACTGCGGCTATTGATCAAGATAATCCTGAGCTTATGGCTTGTAAAGCTAGGGGACTTGAACTTGTTACACGTTCTGAGTTTTTAGGGATGATGATGAATGACTATCATTACCCTATTTGTGTTTCAGGTACTCATGGTAAGACAACTACTACTTCTATGTTAACGCATGGTTTATTAGCGGCTCACTTAGACCCTACTATTACCGTGGGGGGTATTCTTAGAATTCTTAATGGAAATATCCGTACTGGAAAATCTGAATACTTCCTAACAGAAGCCTGTGAATATTGTGATAGTTTCTTAGACTTCTTTCCTAAAATAGGAATTATTTTAAATATCGAAGAAGATCATTTAGATTATTTTAAAGATATTGATCAAATACGTAGGTCTTTCCAAAAATTTGCGTCTTCCATCCCAGAAGATGGCTTTTTAGCCATCAATCATACGATTGATCATGTGGAAGAACTTGTAAAACCTCTTACTTGTAAAGTTGAAACCTTTGGCTTAGACCCTAGCGCAGATTGGTATGCTGATTCCATTTCCTTTGATGATACAGCCTGTGCTTCCTTTGATGCTTATTATAAAGGTACCTTTATGGGACGCATCTTTCTTCATTCTCCAGGCCCTCATAATATTCTAAACTGCTTATCTGTTTGTAGTGTATGCCACTTCTTAGGTATTACTATTCCTGTTCTTAACGAAGGACTTAAGGGCTTTACTGGTGCTAATCAACGTTTTGAAATCAAAGGAAAGGTTCATGATATTACTATTGTAGATGATTACGCTCATCACCCTACTGAAATCAGTGCAACCTTAAATATTTCCAAGGTTTATCCCCATAAAGACCTTTACGTTGTCTTTCAACCTCATACCTATACACGAACAAAAGCTTTCATCAATGAATTTGCCACTGTTCTTTCTGAAGCAGACCATATCATTGTCACAGATATTTATGCTGCTAGGGAAAAAAATCCTGGGGATATCTCTTCTAAAGATATTGTCAAAAAAATCCACAGTCTTGGCAAAGAAGCTCTTTATATCTCCGATTTTGATGAGATTGCTAATTATCTTCTAACCCACGTTTCTTCAGGAGATTTAGTGATTACTATGGGGGCTGGCAATGTCAACCAAGTAGCTGATATTTTATTAGGGCAATAGTTATCCACACTATCCACTGTTTTAACTTTTTATACTTGTTGATAGTTAGACTTTTTATTAACAGTTTATCCTCAGAAATCCTCTTGTTGCTGAAGAGGATTTCTTTTTTTGTTGTCATATTTTCCTCGTTATGTGCTATAATACTAACACATAAAAGGATTATTTTATAAAGGAGGTGCCCTATGGCCTATGTAAGATGTAGTATAAAAGATTCTGATTTTGTTCATGTTCCTACCTGGTTTATTATGGACTATATGCCTAAGGCACTTAACGGCTACTCTAAAGTTTATCTTTATTTACTTGCACTCTATTCATCTTCTACAACCCCCTCTTTTTCTTTAGAGGAAGTTGCTAAGAACCTTAATATGCTTTATTCTGAGGTACTTCAAGCGCTTCATTATTGGAACACCGAAGGAGTCATTGCCTTTCAGGAGGAAGCGGAAGCTGATTATGGGCTTACCTTTTTTCAAACGAAACCCCTTGTTAAAGTCACTCCTACTCAGCCTCCCTTTTCTAAGACCATTATTTCTTCTTCTAGACCAGAGTATCGCACAGAGGAAATTAATATTTATGTAGCTAGCAATCCTTCTGTTACCAACCTCTTCAAGATTGCCGAAGAATACTTGGGTAGATTATTAACTCTATCCGATCAAAAGATTCTCTTTAGTTTATACGATTGGTTACATATGCCCTTCGAGCTCATTGAATACCTTATTGAGTATTGCGCTAGTACCAACTCAAAGGTAACGATGCGCTATATAGAAAAGGTAGCTATTTCGTGGGTAGATGAAGGGATCACTACCTTAGAAGAGGCTAAAGAAAAAGGGGCTCTTGACAAAAAGTACTTTAAGATTTTAGCTACCTTAGGCTCTTCAAAGGCCAGTATTACTTTAGCAGAAAAAAAATGTATAGATAGATGGTTAGAGGAATATGGTATCTCTATAGAAATTATATTAGAAGCTTGTAAAAGGGCTGTCATGCAAACCAATAAACCCAGTCTTAATTATGTAGACTCTATCCTTCGCTCTTGGTCCGAGGCTAAAGTAAAATCCCTTGACGATATTGCTCTTATTGACAAAGCACGAGAAGCTAAAAAACAGATTAGCCAGCCTTCCACCTCCCTACCTAAAACACCTAATAAAAATACAAAATTTACCAATATCTATTCTCACAACTGGGATTTTGATGAAATTCAAAAACTAGAACGTGAATATGTGCAACGTAAATTAAATGGAGGTTCTTAAGATGGATAGTAAAACACTTCAATATAAGCAAGTTGTTAGAGATTTTGATACAAAGAGGATGCGTGCTGTTCAAGCTCAAAAAGCCCGTGCTGAGGAAGTTTACCAAAAGATTCCTCAAATTAAAGAAATTGATGACCAATTACAAAATACAGGTATTCAGTTAGTACGTACCATGCTCAATCAGGCAAATCCTTCTGCCTTAGAGACCTTTCGTTCTAGAAGTGAGGATCTTATTCTAACTAAAAAAATGCTTCTTGTAGAAGCTGGTTACAATGAAACCTATTTAGATGTTCACTATAACTGTCCTCACTGTAAAGATACTGGCTTTATTGGCAATGAGAAGTGTGTTTGTTTTAAACAAGCTCTTATTTCCAAAGCTTACGAGCAATCTAACATTAAAAACATTCTCCAAGTAGAAAACTTCCATACCTTTTCTCTAAAGTACTATGATCAAGAGGTTCATCCTAAGTTTAATCTTTCTCCTTATCAAAATATGGCTTCTATACGTGACTTCTGCGTGGCTTTTATTGAACGTTTTGATACGGACAAACAAAACCTGATTTTTCATGGGCCTACGGGACTTGGTAAGACCTTTTTATGTAATTGTATAGCCAAAGAACTCTTAGATAGAGGCTTTACTGTTCTCTACCTTACAGCTACTCAACTCTTTAAACTTTTTCAGGAATCTCGCTTTCATCGTGAAGACATGGAGGAAGGCGAAAAGGATTTACTCAGTACTCTTTTTTCCGTTGATTTGCTCATCATTGATGACTTAGGTACTGAATCCTCTTCTACTTTTACTGGACCAGACTTTTTTGATGTTCTCAACGGACGTTTTCTCAAGCAACTCTCTACCATTATCTCTACTAACCTAGAGCCTAATGAATGGAATAATTACTACTCCGAACGCATTGTTTCCCGTATTATAGGCAATTATATTGCCTTTCCTTTCTTTGGTACAGACATTCGTTTCATAAAAAAATATAGACATTAGTGGATTATAGCTTATAGTCCACTTTTTTTTATGGCAGGAATGATATTTTCCCAAATATGGTAATATATATTTTATGTATGTTCCACTTACAAGGAGGAATAAAACATGTTATCTGCCGTGCAACTTTTAAAATCTGATCCTACCCCTCTTTATATACAACTGGCTCACCAATTAAGCCAACTTATTCAAAATAATAGCTTACCTATGGGTTCAAAACTCCCCTCTATTCGGGCATTATCAAAGGAATTGGCTATTAATAGAGATACTGTTGTAAGCGCCTATGCTCTTTTAGAAAAACAAGGGCTCACCAAGTCTTACATTGGCAAGGGAACTTATGTGGCTCATCTTCAGACTTCTCTAGAAACTCCTCCATCCAAACGAGATATTCCCTTTTATTGTAGTCACCTCCAGTTCCCAAAAGGTACCTTTCCCTCTACCCTCTGTGAGTCTATTACCACTTCTCTTGTTAAAAAGGAAGGTTGGGATGTTTTTGCTGACCCCTTTCATAGGGAACAAAATAACTTACGTCAAAGTATCGCTAACTTTTTCTCCACCCTATCTATTGAAGCTACAGCTGCACAAGTACGATTCATTCCCTCTTTAGAAGCTTTCTTCACAGAATTATTAAACTACCATCCTAAACCAGGGATCTGTGTAGAAGCTTATCGTGATTTACAGCTTTCTTCTTGTCTCCATACCTTAGGTGTTAAATTGCATGAAATTCCCCTTACCCCCCAAGGGCTTGATCTCTATGCCTTGGAAAAATGTCTTAAAACAGGTACAATTAGTTACATCCTGGTTTCTCCCTGTTTGCAAAACCCAACAGGTCTATTCTATAACGAAAAGATTAAAGCCCGTCTTGTTGAACTAGCAAACCTCTATGATTGTTATATTATTGAAGAAGGCACTTATAGTGACTTTATTTATACCCAAGATCTTCCTTCTTCACTCTTTGGACACTTTTCTAAAGAACGTGTCATTTATCTCTACCAATTTTCAAAGGTTTACTTACCTGCTCTATCTGTAAGCTTTATTGCACTTCCTCAAAACCTCGTGCGTCCCCTTGCTGCTAAAAGCCTTTGTAGTTTTAATGAGCATTTCTTACATACATATATGGATTCTCCAGAGTTTCAAAGCTTACGTCAACAACTGTTAAAAGAAAATAAAGAAAAGTGGTCCTTCCTCTTACAAGAGTTTTCTCACCTTTCTCAGCTTATTTATCTCTCTCCTTCTCAAGGTGGACTCTCCTTTTGGCTTAATCCCTTATCTTTAAGTTCTCAGCACTTTACTTCTTTACTTATTGGTGAAGGCATCTTCATTGCTCCTGGTAATCTTTTTTCCATTACCCATACCACTTCTTTTATGCGTCTCTCCTTTTCCCATTTTACCCTCAAAGAGACCTATGAGCTTTCTCAAATACTTCATCGTCTTGCTTGATATACAAAACGCCCTATAGGCGCTTTAAAGTCCTACAAGGGCGTTTTTCTTTATTTATTGACCTTCTAGCTTTTCAAAATACTTCACTATACCATGATAGATTCCCCAAGCTATATCCTCTTGGTAAGCATCAGAGTTAAGCTTCTTTTCTTCCTCAGGGTTAGTTAAAAAACCACACTCTACTATGACAGCAGGAATAGAGGTTGCTTTAAGAACATAATAATCACTATTAGCTTTTGGTTCTCTTCTATTACTCGTATCTACATATTGCTTAATACTTTCTTGGAGTAATTCAGCTAAAAGCTTTCCCTTATCCGATTTATTATTATAAAAAGTCTGGGCCCCTTTTACACTGGGTTGTGTAAAAGAATTTTGATGAATACTTATGAGAATATCTCCACCATCAGCAATTTTTTTTCGTTCTTGCATATCTTTATGTTTATACTTTACGCCCTCTAGCCCGTCTGTATCATTATCTGTGGTCCGTGTCATCACCACTATTGCACCTGATTGTTCAAGATAATCTCTTAACTTAAGTGCAATCTTTAAATTAATATCTTTTTCATTTTCACCTTGTATCCCTTGTTTTCCTGGATCAAAGCCACCATGCCCTGGATCAATAATGACAACCTTGGAAGCCGTAGATAATCCTATAGTTTCGACAGCCTTTGTAGCATATTTAAAATAGGATGCCACAAAAATCATACCTACTAGCATAAACATCATGATGTTCATTCTGCTTCGCTTCATCCTTTACTCCCCCTTTAATAAACTATGTCCTTCTTATTTTATTAAAGAGTATGGTAAAACATGTCTATCCTTATGGCTTTTCTTGTTTTTAATCCTTTTTCAAAAAACTTATGGCTCTTTTATTGAACTTGTCCTAAAATCGTCCAGGTATCAGGTGTTTCTAAGCCTAGCTTCCAAGCTGCATACCCTGCTAAATCATATTGATTAACTAGACTTATCCTTTTTGTCACTGAGGCTTCATCTTCCAACCAAACTTTAAAGCTGGTACCCTCTTTTTGTACCTCCACATATTTCTGTCCACTAGTAGGATCATCAATAGGCTTAACGCCCCATGTATCCACTAAATTTTGAGCTGGCTTCATACCATATGGTGTTGACTTAAGCCCTCCTTCTGTTTCTTCCCACACTCTTGTGTAGAAGGGAATACCTAGAACCAACTTTTCCTTAGGCACTTCCTCTAGGTTTCTTTGAATGCCTTGTTCAACCCAGGAAAGCTCTGCAACAGAGCCTGCTACCTCCGAACCTGACCAGTGCTGGTCATAGGCCATAACAATAAAGTAATCACAAACCTCTGCTAACTCCATACGTGCGTAGTGATCAGACCAATTAGAAGGCATATAAATGTCTACCGATAAAGTAAGTCCTTCTTTTTTTACTTGAACAGACAGTTCTCTCATAAACTGAATCCATTCGGCACTAAAATCAGACTGGACATTTTCGATATCAATGTTCAACCCCTGTACACCGTAATGTAAACACTTCTCTAAAAGTTGATCTATAACATACTGCCTCTTCTTTGTACTAGTGAGAATAGTGCGTGTTAAGGAAGGTTCACTAAAATTATGGCTAATAAGGGGCCATACTTGTAGTCCTCTTTTTTGGGCTTCTTGTACATATTCTGTTGTGCCTCGATCGACTAAATTCCCCTCTGCATCTTCAAATTCAAACCAAGTAGGGGATATGACATTAGCCTTCGTTACATGCTCATATTTAGAAGTCTCCCAATTCCCAGGATTTTTGCTCCCCAGCTGGTCCCATACTAATTTTACACGTCCTGTTAATGGATGAGTTGGCTGTGGTAAGCTCATGGTGTCAGCAGGTAGGCCAGGTTGTTGGGTCTTGTCTTTAACTGAACTTTTAGGGATAAAACCAATAAAACCTTTTTCACTCTGTACACGATAAAAATCTTTCTCTTCCTGATAAATAATGACTTCCTCGCCTCTTTTAAGGGTATCCATATAAGTGGATTTATATTGAGGATGTGTTCTTAACTCCGTCTTACTCTTAATAGATGCTACCTGTTTTATCTCACTTAAATCTTCTGCTACAAAAAGTCTATCTTCTAAGGTAGGGTAAAACTTCATGTTAAAATACTCATCTAATAAGTTCTCTGATAGATAAAGTCTCCCTCCACTTTCTAAAAGAGGGACCTCTAAAGGAATGACCTCTCCATTCAATACCCCCTCATTAGCTCCAGGCGTTAAACGCAAAAGCTGTTGCAAATTGGTTATTGTAAGAACTTTCTCTGCGGAATCATAATAAATCCTATCACTTACATAATTTCTAGCAAAGTCATAAGAAACATAAACCTTACCATCCTCTAACAAAATAGGCTCTTCTAAGTCAATTCTTTCATCTTTATATACTAAATTAATGCCATTTCTTTTAAATTCATCAAAATAAACTAGTGGGTCTATCTTGTCACCTATGGGTATCATCTTTATTCCTATATAAAGAGCACCTATTAATAAAATGCCCCCTATTATCATTTTTTTTAACATGATTCTTCCTCCTCCTATGTATTATACCATATATTTAATCTTTTCAGTCTTTCCTCTAAAAAGTTACACACAAAAAAAGCAGAGTCCATATATACCTCACTGGGACTCTACTCTATTGATATAAAGTTTTAATAAAGTTTCTCTTATTCAACCACAATATTTTGATCTCTATTAGGTCCTACACCTACCATAGTAATTTTACAACCACAGAGTTCTTCAATTCTTGCTAAATATTTTTTTACAGATGCTGGGAGTTCTTCATAAGTACGAATATGAGATATATCTCCCCAACCTTCCATCTCTTCATAAACAGGTGTACAAAGTTCTAAATCTTCTAAGCTTGCTGGGAAGTATTTAATCACTTCTCCTTTAAATTTATAACCCACACAAATCTTAACCTTTTCTAAGTCTTTTAGTACATCTATCTTATTAAGGGCAATTTGTGTTAGGCCACTTGTCCTTACAGAAAATTCACCAATGACTGCATCAAACCAACCACATCTTCTAGGACGGCCTGTTACTGTCCCAAACTCATGTCCTTCCTCTCTGATGCGCTCTCCTATCTCGTCATGAAGTTCTGTAGGGAAAGGTCCCTTACCTACTCGCGTAATGTATCCCTTCATAACACCTATACATTCATCAATCATAGTAGGTCCAATACCTGCACCAATACAAGCTCCACCTGTTATAGGATGTGAAGAAGTTACATAAGGATAGGTTCCAAGGTCTAAATCAAGAAGTGTTCCTTGTGCGCCTTCAAATAATACTTCTTTTCCTTCTTTAATGGCCTCATAAACAGTGACTGTAGTATCCTCTACATATTGCTTTAAACGTTCTGCATATTTTCTATAAGTTGCAATAATCTCTTCCGCATCAAATTGGATCTCTTGATTGTAAACATATTTAAGCATCGCATTTTTTATTTTAACATTTTCTCTTACTTTTTGAGAAAAAACCTCTTCATGATATAAATCACATATACGAATACCTGAACGTTCTGCCTTATCCATATAGCAAGGGCCAATCCCTTTCATGGTTGTCCCAATATCTTTACCTTCTTTTGCCGAAAGCTCTTCCTTCGCTTTATCAAGGGCTTTATGATAAGGCATAACAAGATGGGCTCTTGAGCTTAACTGTAGAGTACTTACATCTATTCCTTTGGCAATTAGGCCATCTATTTCACCTAAAATTCCTTCTGGGTCGATTACTACACCATTGCCTACTACGCATTTTTTGCCTGTATATAATATGCCAGAAGGTATAAGTTGGAATTTATAAACGTCTCCATCCACTGCTACAGTATGCCCTGCATTGTTACCTCCTTGGCAACGTACAACTACATCTGCTTTCTCAGATAAAATATCTATGATTTTTGCTTTTCCCTCGTCTCCCCATTGTGCACCTATTATAACTTTAGTTGGCACGGCTTACACGTCCTTTCATATCATTAAAGTCATTTCATTTTTAAACATGTTTATCATAGCAAATTATTGCCTATAAATCAATAGATAGCCCGAATATTTATTGTTTTAATCAGAAAAATGTTCACATTCTACTCTTTCTACATCTATCTTTTTCATTAATAAGTTGACAAGCCCCCCTGCCTATTGTTATGTTAGTGATACACTTATTTTAATCAAAATACTTCTATAATTATTTTTTTAAATTTCTTTATAGATAATGTAATAAATTAATTCCTATTAACTCAAACTAAATTTATTGACAATCTGAAGATGCTCCTTCAGTATGTACAATGCAGGAGGTAACCTTATGGAAAAAAAAATTTATGTTTTTGGTCATATTAATCCTGATACAGATTCTATCTGTTCTGCCATTTCCTATGCGCATTTAAAACGTGCACTAGGTACCCCTAATGTAGTAGCTGCTCGTTTGGGGAAAGTTAGTAAAGAAACTCAGTTTGCCCTGGATTACTTCAATGTCCAGTCTCCTTTATTGATTGATAACATTAAACCTCAAGTAGGCGATATGGATTTTTATACCATTCCTCCTATCTACTTAGCTGACTCTGTTAAAAAGGCTTGGGATATCATGACCTCTCACAAAAGACAAATGATTCCAGTGCTTTATCATGATCAGAAGTTAGCAGGTGTTGTCTCCATTTCTGATATCGCCAAAACTTATATTGGTCTTACGGATGGGAGCGTATTAAAGAAGCATAAAACTCCCTTTATTAATATTCCAGCTGTGTTAAATGGAAAAATCGTAAGGGGTACTTATCCTTCTGCTTATGTTTTAGGAGACGTTTATGCCACAGCTTCTATGTCAGAAGATATGCAGCTTAATGAAACAGATATTGTTATTGCAGGAAGTAATAAAGTGCATATTGATTTAGCCCTTCATTCTGGTGCGGGCTGCATTATTATTACGGATCAAAACATGGACTTATTACAGCTTGATTTATCTCATGATACAGAATGTGCCATCATCTGTACTGGTTTCTCCTTTTTTGAAACCATTAAATTAATTTCTCAAAGTATTTCTGTTAAAAACCTTATTGCCAATCAAAATGTGGTCTATTTTCAAACAGATGATCGCCTAGATGAAGTGAAAGAGGTCATGCTAGAGACTCCCCATCGCCATTTTCCTATATTAGATGAAGAAGGTAAGGTAAAAGGCATTATTTCAAAAAGACATCTCATTGATATTCGCAAAAAGCAAGTTATCCTTGTGGACCATAATGAAAAAAACCAAAGCGTGTCTGGCATTGAGCAAGCTGAAATACTAGAGATTATTGACCATCATCGTATTGCAAATATTGATACTGGGACACCTGTTTTCTTACATGCAGAGCCTGTTGGTTGTACAAGTACCATTGTCGGCAAGATGTATGAGATGCACAATATTATGCCTCCCAAGCAAATTGCAGGACTTATGTTAAGTGCTATTTTATCCGATACACTTATTTTTAAATCCCCAACATGTACACCAGATGATGTCCGTATGGCTAAAAAGCTAGCTCAAATTGCAGAAGTGGACCTCTATGAATATGGTAGAGATTTACTTATTGCAGGTTCTTCTTTACAAGGTGTATCTGCTTCTGAGCTTCTTTATATCGATAAAAAGAATTTTACTCTCGGTAAATACAATATCTGTGTTTCTCAAGTTAATACTGGGGACTTTAAAAGTCTCTACTCTCTTAAAGCTGACATTCTAGCAGAGATGCAAGAACTAGCAGCTCGTGAAGGCTTAGATCTTTCTATCTTAATGGTTACAGATATCATTTTAGGTGGAACAGAGCTTATTGCTGTAGGTAATGAGCGTTGGCTTGCCGAAAGAGCTTTTGACTTTTCAAAGTCTGATGAGAGTATCTTTTTATCGGATGTCTACTCCCGTAAAAAACAAATCATCCCTAAACTCATGCTAGCCGCACAAAACTAATTTGTTTTTCTCTTATAAAAAGGTACTTTATAGTAAGCAACCTGCTTACTATAAAGTACCCTTTTCATTTCAATCTCTCAGAAGCTTTTCTCCATCAATGATGAGGCTCATTTGTCCTTTAAGTATACCTACTCCACGAATATTTCTTTTTGTCTGCACAAATTGGTTCTCTGTTGGTAGTATAATATGGTTCTCTGGAATAGCCCTAACTTCTACCACCTTATCCACAATAAAACCTCTTTGTTCTTCTCCTCGTATCATAATCACTATGCAAGTCTCACTACTTGGTGCTCCTTCTTCCTCACTCAATTTACCATGAATGGTTTCAACTACTACAACTTGTCCTCGCAAATTGATAATTCCCTTTATATGGTGGGGAACACCTGGGACTGGTGTAATCTTTTGTAGATGAACTAACTCTTGGATGTATCTAATCTCCATTGCATATAGGTTTTGTCCTAAATAAAAGAGAAGGTACTTATCTCTTTGGGCATCATCTCTAGTCACACACCTTCTATTATTTACATTCTCCATACCTCCACCACTTTCTTAATCCACACTTTTTTGTACATCTTATGCAAAATTCTAATCAACTGTTACACTCTACTATGTACAAGCTCGTAAAAAAATACAAAAAAATAACCTCGAACTTCGAGGTTATTTTTATTATAAATATTTTGCAAAGACGTCTATTGCATGTAAAGAAACTAAGAGTTTTCCATGTTCTTTTAAAAACAATTCATTCAAATCTGTATTTTGACACCTTGATCCAAATTCATCAAGTATTCCTATTAGTCCCTCAGCCTTTATGTGTGCCTTTTTATTTCTATTCAGTACTAAGAAATATTTATCATTATATTTATAAAGGGAACTATCTCCTATAAATAATGGTTGCAACCTATGTGACGCCATGCACACCGTATCAAAATCTTCAAATAAATACGTGAGTGATTTTGTCTTAGGAGCACTATCTTTTGCCTTTTCATTGCTATCCATAAGGGCTAAATCAGTCATACGATCTTCCTCAGGAGCTTTAAAAGTGCGATGTGTAGGTCTCTCACCAATAGCGTCTAATTTTTGCTCAATTTGTGAAGGATCCTCTACTTTAGTTACAACAATCATAATACTATCTGTAGAGAGAGGTACAGCTTCAATCATAAGAGGAACATTTTCTGTCTCAAAGCCAAAATCCTCATAAGCTCGTGTCATCATATCTTTAAAGAGTGCTTGCGCTTTTTTAGAGCCATATGCCAATTCACTAATTTTAATATTTCTATCCATAAGGTCTGAGTGATTTAAAGTAACTTGGATTTGCGTATCGCTAATCTTTTCTATTTTCATTCAAATCACATCCTTTCCATGTCCACCTGACTTTTCATTCTATCTATTCTTTACATGCTATATAAAATAGTATAATGTAGATACCCCTACTATGTAAAGAGTCTAATATTTGTAATTATTATTATACTGTCTTACCTATTTTATTACATCTTTTAATTTTTGAAACCTATTTATTTCTGAAATTTATATTTTTCTCCTAAATACCTCTTTCCAATACTATTAATAGTAGAATGTTCTATGTAATAAAGCAAATTAATCTTTTCTCTTACATCCATTACTTCTATAACTATTCATTGAAAAATAAAGTATTTCTTCAGTAAACTATTTTGTTTTTATATCATTTGATATAATAATTTGATATTATATTATAAATATCCATAGTATATACACTCCATCGACAAAAATACATAAAACGATACTATTTAAAAAATATTTTTATTTTGTTAAAAAAATATCAAAAATGATATTGACGTGTATACAGTATACAGATTATAATATATCTATACTTAATAAAAATTATTCTGTTTATTATTAACTTTATAACTATGGTTGTAGATATTATTTAACACAACAAGGAGATGATATTCGTGTTTAAAGAGTGGAATGGTTTTGTACAAGGTGAATGGACAAAAGAAGTTAATGTAAGAGACTTTATTCAAAAAAACTATACACCTTATGAAGGTGATGATTCTTTCTTAGCTAGTACCACTGAAAGATCCCTTAAATTATGGGCCGAAGCTTCTGAACTAATAAAAAAAGAACGTGAAAAAGGAATTTTAGATGCAGAAACGAAGATACCTTCTACACTTACTTCTCATGGTGCTTGTTATCTTGATAAAGATTTAGAACAAATTGTAGGTTTTCAATCTGATGCACCACTTAAAAGAAATATTATGCCAAATGGTGGTGTACGTACAGTAGAAAAAGCTTTAGAATCCTATGGCTATACGTTAGATGCTCATACAAAAGAAATATTCTCCAAATACCGTAAAACACATAATGATGCTGTTTTTCAAGCTTATACAAAAGAGATGCGAGATGCCCGTCATAGCCATATTATTACTGGCCTTCCAGATGCCTATGGTCGTGGACGTATTATTGGGGATTACCGTCGTGTGGCTTTATATGGTACAGATTTCTTAATTCAAGAAAAAATAGCTGAAAAAGATAAGATAGATATTTCTCCTATGACTGCAGATGTTGTACGTGACCGTGAAGAGCTTTCTGAACAAATCATTGCCCTTAAAGACCTTGCCAAAATGGCTACTGCTTATGGCTTTGATATTTCTAAACCCGCCCAAACTGCTAAAGAAGCGATCCAATGGTTATACTTTGGTTACCTTGGTGCTATTAAACAACAAGATGGTGCTGCAATGTCTATTGGCCGTACTTCTACTTTCCTTGATATTTATATAGAAAGAGACCTTCAAGCTGGCTTAATTACAGAAGAAGAAGCACAAGAATATATGGACCACTTCGTTATGAAATTACGTATGGTTCGTTTCCTTCGTATTCCTGAATACAATCAACTCTTCTCTGGTGATCCCACCTGGGTAACTGAATCCATTGGTGGCATGGGTATTGATGGTCGTACACTTGTTACAAAAAATAGCTTCCGTGTTCTTCATACCCTTGTCAACCTTGGCCCAGCTCCAGAACCTAATTTAACTGTTCTTTGGTCTACAAGACTTCCACAAAACTTCAAAGATTTCTGTGCAAAAATATCTATAGCTACAAGCTCTATTCAGTATGAAAATGATGATATGATGCGTGATTTCTGGGGGGATGACTATGGTATTGCCTGTTGTGTATCTGCTATGCGAATTGGTAAACAAATGCAATTCTTCGGAGCCCGTGCCAACCTTGCAAAAACATTGCTTTATGCCATCAATGGTGGTATAGATGAAATGACTGGGGAACAAATCGGTCCTAAATACCAACCTATTACTTCCGAATATCTTGACTTTGATGAAGTGATGGAAAAATTTGATGTTATGATGGAATGGCTTGCTAAATTATATGTAGATACCCTTAATGTTATCCATTATATGCATGATAAATACTGCTATGAATCATTAGAAATGGCTCTTCATGACAAAGAGATCGTTCGTACCTTTGCTACTGGTATTGCTGGTCTTTCTGTAGTAGCTGACTCTTTATCAGCTATTAAATATGCTAAAGTTAAATTGATTCGGGACGAGAATGGCCTTGCTAGAGACTATGAAATTGAAGGGGAATATCCAGCCTATGGTAATAATGATGACCGGGCGGATGATTTAGCTATAGATGTTGTTCAACGTTTTATGAATAAGATTCGTAAATTCCATACTTACAGAAATTCCATCGCCACTACTTCTGTTCTTACTATCACCTCAAACGTTGTATATGGTAAGAAAACAGGTAATACACCGGATGGACGTAAAAAAGGTCAACCTCTTGCTCCAGGTGCTAATCCTATGCATGGCCGTGACAAGAAAGGGGCTGTGGCTTCTCTTGCTTCCGTAGCAAAGCTTCCATACCGAGATTCACAAGATGGTATCTCCAATACCTTCTCCATCATTCCTGGAGCTCTTGGTAAATCTGAGACAGACCGTATTTCCAACTTATGTGGCATCTTAGATGGTTACTTTTCACAAAATGCCCATCACATCAATGTTAATGTCTTTGATCGTGAAACTTTACTTGATGCTATGGACCACCCAGAAAAATACCCTCAACTTACTGTTCGTGTGTCTGGTTATGCCGTGAACTTTATCCGTTTGACAAGAGAGCAACAATTAGATATTATAAATAGAACCTTCCATGAAAGAGTTTAAAATACTTATTTAAATAACCTAAGGGATAAAGAAGATTCTTTGAGTCCTCTTTATAACGCATTACACTAAATCAGGAGGTATGACATGAAAGGCAAAATACACTCAATTGAAACTTGTGGAACAGTAGATGGACCTGGTATCCGTTATATTGTTTTTACTCAAGGCTGTCCTCTTAGATGCAAATATTGCCATAATCCTGATACTTGGAAAGCACAAGATGGGCAAGAAACAGATACAGAGGAACTAATCCAGGATATCATTAAGTACAAATCCTTTATGCACTTCTCAAAAGGTGGTGTAACAATAAGTGGTGGTGAACCCTTTTTACAGCCTGAATTCATCAAGGATTTACTTCAAAAATGCAAGGCTAATAATATTCATACTGCAATCGATACTTCAGGTTTTGTATCCATTGAAAAAGCGGACCCTATTTTAGATTTTGTAGATTTAGTTTTATTAGATATCAAATGTTATAATCCTGAAGTTTTCAAAAATTTAACAGGTGTTCCTCTTGAACCTACTTTGCAATTTGCTAAACATCTTGCCACACGTAATATTCCTATTTGGCTACGTTATGTATTAGTGCCAGGACTTACAGATGCTGAAGAAGATATTGAGCATTTAGCAGAATTTTTAAGCACTCTTCCTAACGTGGAGCGTTTAGATATTCTTCCTTTTCATAAGATGGGTGAGTATAAATGGGAGCAGTTAGGCTATCATTATGAGCTTAGTGATACAGCCGAGCCTACTCCAGTGGAAGTGACTAAAGCCCGTGAAATTTTCTTGAAATACAAACTTCCTGTTCAATAATTTTTCAAGACTCTATGTTATCCAAAAATAGGTCATTATAAGATGAATGACTCCCTTGTAATGGCCTGTTTTTATTCCCTATGTTTTTATTCTCTCTATTTCTCTTCTCTCTATTTTAATTTTTATACCTGCCCCTATCTCTGCCCTTTTATAATGAAGTAGGCCTGGATTTATCTTTAAAAAGACGATTCCAAAAAGAGCTTTTTACCTTTTGTTGTTCTGGAAAAGCTTCTGCCATTTCTTTTCTAATTTTTTGGACTTCTCGCATGGTCTCATCTAATTTCTTGTAATATTCTTCATCCTTTACCTTTTGCTTAGCCTCTAAGGCTTCTATTCTTTCATCTACTGCATCTTCAACTTTCTTTTCTATTTCTTTATGTACTTCATTTTGAGTGATTTCTTTGTATTCAACTAAGGCTTCCTTAAACATATCTTTCATCATCATTGAAAACTGTTTAACTTGTTCACTTGTGGCATCTGCTAATTGCAAGTTATTGGATTCTCGATTTTTACTCCTATTAATAGGCGTCAATTGCACAGAGGTGAGTTGTTCATAGGTTTCTTTTACTTCTTCTGTAGAATCATGCACAATATTTTCAATAGCTTTTAATTGCAATCCTTGTTCACGCATCTCTTGAACTTGCTTAAAAAGCTCCACATCTTCCATTGTATAAATACGATGGCCTTTAGCATTTCGTTTAATATCTAAATTTAACTCCTTCTCATAAAATCTGAGAACATATGCTTCTGTATCTAACATATCTGCTACATCTTTTACTGTTAAAAAATCTTCTTTTAACATCTTTTCACCTCATCCTATGTACTCTTTAAAAACAATTATACCATATTTTTACATTATTTCAATTATCTTATTAAAATATTAAAAATAATCAAAATATAATGCTAACATACATCATTTCTTTTAAATGAAGATATTTTTAGAGTCTTATCCTTTTAACCTATCCTTTGTTCTTCTTAACGAAGAGGGCATTTCTCTTAAGTCAAAATCCTATTTACCGTTAGATTGGATAATAATTTAACAAGCTAAATGCCACAAAAAAAATACTCCTCCTTAGGGAAACTGTTTTTATTCTTTAAACAGTCTACTCTAAAGGGAGTCTATACCTTCGGCAAGCATTCCTCCTGCCTCTAACCACTTCTTTTTTATACTACTCTTCATCTTGACTGAGCCGGCCATCTCCACTTACAGGAATAGCTTCTCCCAGATAAGTGGGCTCTAACTTCAAGAAGTTAACCATCATAAAATCCTTGGTACGTGCTAAGTACTCTCTTAGCTTATAACGTGGCATCCCTGGATAGGGATAAGGCTGGGCGGCAACACCTACTGCTTCAATTCCTAGCTTATCTGCTATATAAAGCGCCCTTGGTAAATGATATTCCTGAGTAACAATCACCATTTTATGTACTTTAAAGATTTCACTGGCTCTATAGATACTCTCATAGGTACTAAAGCCTGCATGATCTAAGAAAATATTTTCCTTTGCTATGCCTTTCTCCTCCATAAAACGTCTCATGGCATTTACTTCATCATACTTTTTTTGTCCATGATCGCCTGTGAGAAGTAGCTTATTAATCCCCGTATTTTCATAGATTTCATAAGCTTTTTCTAAACGATCCTTTAAAATATCACTGGCTTCTCCATTTCTTTTCACATAGGCTCCCAGTACCATAATACAATCGGCATCACCTACTTCGCTGATTGTAACAATATGTTTTTTACTCCTATGTAGTAGCCATCCATTAGTAATTATAATAATAATAGCAAGTACTAACCCTAGGCCCACACAATAAATAAAAATTCTTTTTCCCCAACATAATAGAATCTTTTTCATTATTTATCCCCTTTGTAATAGAATAAGTGCCTATTTACAAAAATCCTCTTATCCATTATGTTAGCTTACTTTACTATTTAATTCAATATTGGAATAGTACAAACTCTTTTTATCAACTCCTATTTGCATCCATTACGGGTAAGGTCAGAATGACCTTAAACAAATCTCCATCTATAGTAATCTCCAAGGCTCCACCCTGGAGAGCTGCTAAGCTCCGTGCAATAGCTAACCCTAATCCTGAACCCTCTGTACTTCTTGCTGTATCCCCTCTTGTAAAACGCCCAAACAGTTCTTCTGGAGAAATATCTAAATAATCTCGGGATGTATTTCTTATAATGAACTGTACCTTTTCTTCTTTTTGGAGGACATCGATGTAAACCCGAGTATGGGCTAAAGCATATTTATTTACATTAGAAAGTAAGTTTTCAATGATTCGCCATAAGTGTCTTCCATCTGCCTCAATATAGGCTTCATCGAGTTGATGAATAATGACCTCTAAGTGATTTTCAGCTAAGCGATCACTGTATTCCCCTACTGCTTGTTCCACTAACTGATGAAACTCAATTTTTTCAAGTTCAGCCCTTACATTCCCTGTCATGGCCTTAGAGGCTTCTACCAAATCCTCTACCAATTGCTTAAGTCGATTACTTCGCTCATCTAAAATAGCGATATAACCTTTAGCCGTCTCACTTTCAATCTCTTCTTCCTTTAAGAGATCGATATAACTAATAATCGAGGTTAAAGGTGTCTTTAGATCATGAGAAACATTGGTAATCAGTTCTGTTTTTAAACGCTCATTTTTGATGCTCTCTTCTTTGGCATGTTCTAAACCATCTCCAATATGTTCTAAACAATACCCTAACTCCTTTATAGCTGGTAAACTATACTTGAGCCTTAACTGGGTCTTTAATTCCCCTCTTTCTATTTTTCGTGCCACCCCCATCGCCTTACTATAATCTGCCACAGTTTTTATAATAACTAGGAGGCTAAGAATTTCTAATAGGGTCTCCACCACTAGGTTTAGCTCTCGCCACTCCGAACCATAATAATAAAATCTATAGCGTGCCTCCCCTTTCATTATTACAATGATTAAAATAGCACCTATTGCTAACTTCAGGTAGTTTTTTTCTTGGCGTGAATAGTCATTAAAAGCATCCCAACCTCCTTTAAAAATAGAGCCCAATTTTTTCAAAGAATATCTTTGCAAGAATTTTTTAGAAGACCTGGAATAGAAATATCTATAAAATAAAGTTTTCTTTAGCATTTCTCCTTCAGCCATGCAATGTCTTAATAAGTTTATAAAAACTAAGCCTAATAAAGTGCCTAGAGCACAAATACTTAATAAGCTGAAATTTTCTAGTTCATAGCCTTTCTCTAATTCAGCTGGAAGCCAGACTCCTTCCCAGTAATAGGCCCATTTCCATTGAAGATAAAGGTATATAAGACTTCCTAAAGTTATAAGACCTGCTCCCACAATCCCATCTAAAGGTAAAGCTTTTCTTTTTTTAGAGGGTTCCTCTATGGTTTTCTTCTTATTATAATAAAGCATACCCCCACATAGACCTACTCCTAAAAGTAACAGGCCTACACCACCTAACCAGATATAATAATTTTTTATCTTTTGGTTGCTTTCTTCATAAAACAACCTATTATAGTAAAAAGAATCCTTAATCATTAAAGGTTCCTTAAGACCTATATAAATCACATAATTTTGAGCTTCCTGAGGTGGGACTTCTATCATTAAATCGTTGTTCCTATATTTTGAATAAGAGGTTTTTTCAGGCTCCCTTTTCCCACTTGTCTCTAATATGTACAAACCATTCCCTCTACTATAGGATTTTTTTTGTTTAAAGTAAGCCTCCACTTGGGCCTCACTTAATGCTTCTCCCTGCCGCACATTGGTCATAATTTTATCATCTTTATACCGAGTTGCCCAAAATTCAATATTGGTATTATCCACTATAAGTTGACGTTTGATGCTATCAAAGATTCCCTCTCGATAATAAGTCCATCCCTCGCCTTTAATGGAAGGCTTATTAGGATAGGTTACCAGCCAACGTTGTATCACACTGGCCTGGTCATAGAGTTCTTTTTTATAGTCATCTGAATGATAGTAGTCATTCATAAACATACCGTATTCCATAAAACCCAAGGAACAATTAATGAGTCCAAAGATTGCGCCTGAAAGAAGTATAAAAATAACTCCCATCAACCCTTTTGTCTTAATTCTTTTCCACAATATAACCACTCCCCCATACTACTTTTATATATTTTGGTTCTTTAGGATTAATTTCAATCTTTTCTCTTAGCCTACGAATATGTACAGCCACTGTGTTTTCTGGTGAATAGGCTGCTTCTTGCCATACTTGTTCATAAATCTGATGTATGGATAAAACTTGTCCACTATTACGTAAAAGATAAACGAGAATCTTATACTCCGTAGGCGTTAGTTTAACCAACTCTCCATCCACTGTTACTTTATTCTGATGGATATCTACCCATAAGCCACCCGTTGTAAGGACTTCTTCCTCTTGCTTAAGACTCCCCAAAGTGGTATAACGCCTAATCTGGGATTTCACCCTAGCTAAAAGCTCTAGTGTATTAAAGGGCTTAGTCATATAATCATCTGCTCCGAAATTTAAACCCGCTATTTTATCCGTCTCTTCACTTTTGGCTGAAAGAATAATAATAGGCGTATTCTTTTCTTGACGAATACGAAGAGTTGTAGAAAGACCATCTAATTTAGGCATCATCACATCTAAAAGAATTAGGTGAACTTCTTGTTTTTCTAATAGCTCTAGAGCCTGCTGTCCGTCATAAGCCTTTAGTACTTGATAACCTGCTTTTTGTAAATGCATAGCCAAAGAACTAACAATCAGTTCATCATCATCGCATACTAATACATTATAAATCATATCTCATCTCCCCATGAATTACTTCCTTGTTTTTTGCTTACGGTATCCCGTTTAACACATGTTCAATAGTATGTATTCTCGCCAAATTACTTCTCTTTTATTTTAACACCTAAATCTTACAACTCTCTCAATAATTTTCTTACATTTTCTTAAGATTAACGAACGCATTTCATAATAAATCCCCTCCTCCAAATGCATACGCCTATTTAGAGGAGGGGACTACCCTATTCATAAGTTTCTTTCTGTACCATGACAATCTGTTCCATACTTATGACATTCTTTACTTAGCTTTTCTAGAAAATCGCTTATTTGTCCTATCTCCATATCGTTCTTGGAATGAATGGTATGAAGCTTCTCAGAAGTAAAGTTCTTAAGCTCTAAAGTAAGACCATCTTGCTTGTCTTGATACACGCAGCGATACCCTTCAGCATATTTATCTTGTAGTTCTTTTAAAGCATCTTTTCCTGATTTATCTTTGTCCATAGCAAATGCTCCTTTGGCTTTTATTCCTCTTCTTAGCATTTGCTCTTTCTTACTATTTCATGCCTTTTTAATAGATTTTCTATTTATTCCATAAAAGCTTCCATGCGGTTCATTTGCTCCACTAAGTGATTTACTTCATCTCCCCTATCCAAACTTCCATTATCTATTTTTACTTTGGAAACAATGACAGAGTCCCTAATCATAACCAGTGTTTTACTTCCATCAGGATTAATTACGATTTTTGAGATGGTTTCTTCACCCTCTTTACTGTCGGTACTCTTTTTAGGAGCATTGTCACCTTCTACTTCATCTTTGTCTTCCCCTTCAAGAAGAGAGGGTGTAAAACTGGATTGGACTTTTTCTAGGGTCGCTAGCATTGTCCTGTTTTCTTTGGCATAAGCTGTTTGAGCTTCTCCTATTTCTTCTTCCTTTTCTTTTATAGCACCCATCCCTAGCGCTAAAGCACAGGCATCATAATCTCCTTTATAGCCATAGTCCTTCAAAAGTCCCTTGATATACTGGACTAATGCTTCTTTATCTGCCTTGGTCTTAATGGGGTGCTTTTCCATATAGGCTTTCACTAATGCATTAATTGCTGCTCTTTCTTCTTCCGTTAAGCCTGTTAACATTTCATCTTTATAAGCCTCTATGGCTTCACTCATAATGTTATCATACTTTTTCTTTTCATCTCCTAGAACCTCTGAATTAAACTTTGGCATAGTACTTAAACAGCTTGTTGTTCTATGACCCTCTCCTAAAACACTTATTGCCATTTTA
>JAEYNQ010000226.1 GCA_023412455.1 Bacillota bacterium | reverse complement strand
CCCAACCCGCAAGGGAGGGAGCCGTCTAAGGCAAAACCAATGACTGGGGTGAAGTCGTAACAAGGTAGCCGTATCGGAAGGTGCGGCTGGATCACCTCCTTTCTAAGGATAGAACGAGACTTAACTTATGAAGTGTACTTCTTCATAAGTTTTAGCCGAGTTAATACTGAAGTTAGAAGATGTTAGCTCGCGTAGTTTGCGAGGTTACAGATTCTTATTCAGTGAAGAGAGTCGCGATTTTATAAGTTACTATTTTGTTTTGAGAGCTTATAACAAAAGGAGCTCCTATTAGTTGATATTAATCACCTAATAGGAGCTCCTTTTTTCTATCTTATAATAGAAAACTTATAATAGAAAATTATGACACCCACTTTTCTTATATAAATTCGATATTGTATTCGCTGTATCCCATGTTTTTATATAATATAGGTTCCATACCATCTAATACAATAAGAGGTAAGGAAAAAATAATTTTACATCCTTCTTTGTATTCCTTGTCAATCCAAATACTACCTTGTTGTAATTCTACAAGAGATTTCACAAGTGCCAAACCAAGACCACTGCTACTATTCTTGCCATGAAATTTACCCTTATTTTGCGTGAAGCGTTGGAAGATAATCTCATGTAGTTCTTCTGGAATTCCCTCGCCTGTATCTTGTATGCTAACATATAAGTAACTCGTATCATAGCTAATATAAACTAAAATTTCTCCTTTTTCGGGAGTGTATTTTATAGCGTTGGAAAGTAGGTTAAAGACAATTTTTTCAATCTTATCTAAATCACAGGCTACTATTAATTCTTCTGCCTCTGTATCAAACAAGATATTAATTTGTTTTTGCATAGCAAAGGAGCTAATTGAAATAACCATATCTTCTATAAAAGGAATTATATTATAATTTTTAGCCTCTATCTTCATATAACCTGTTTCAATTTTATTCATTTCAATGATATTATTAACTAATTTAATAAGTCGATAGCAATTCTTTTGCATACTTTTTAGGTACTTATCCGACTCTACTATTCCAACAGAGTCTTGTGACATACATTTTTCAAACAGTTGAATATTGCTATAAATCACATTAATAGGTGTTTTTAATTCATGTGACAAATCGGCAAAATAGCTACTTTTAAGTTCATTTTTTGCATAGCTCTCTTGTAATTGCTTTTGCCCTAAAAAAATTTCATCTTCTAATTTATGAACTTTCTCCTGGTAATAGGCTTTAGACTCTTGAAGCGTGATACATACAAATATCATAGAAATAATAAAGTTTTGAATAATGGAGGCCACATTGTCCCAAAAGAAATGCATTGGGCCTTTTAAAAAAAACAGACCTAAAAATACAAACTGTATTATAGCAAAAATAATGTTATTACATAGTAGTATCCTAAATAATAAGGTTTTCTTTTTGTAATAAAAGAGCTTGAGAGCAAATAGAGAGCAGGTTAGTACTAGGATAACCTTATGTAAAAAAACACTAATACCTATGTAGAAGGGAAAACAAAAGAAATCTACTATTATTAAAAATAGTATGACTAAATAGTGGATAATCCTTAATCTAATATTCATTAATATAAGCATTGGACCAAGATTTAATAGCACCCCACAGCTAAATGTAACAGCTGTTAATCCTTTTAAAATCCAATGATTACCTGATGCATTGTAGAGTACAAGAAATAAAATACTTAATACAACACAAATATTACTTCCACATACACAGCTTAAATAACGTTCATTATAATATAAATTAAAAACTACAAAAAATAAGCACATTAAACAAGAGAAAACCATAATAAGTAAAAAATAAACAGAGTTAAACATATTTTTCACCTTAGATCTATTATATTACCATATTTACTGGCTTACTTATTATAACACATCCAAATAATAAATATAAAAATATTTT
The DNA here is from genome assembly GCA_023412455.1 of Bacillota bacterium. Classification (GTDB taxonomy): domain Bacteria; phylum Bacillota; class Clostridia; order Lachnospirales; family Cellulosilyticaceae; genus Sporanaerobium. The sequence continues at coordinate 2,534 of JAEYNQ010000226.1, read as the reverse complement.
GAATATTAATTATATTTAAAACTACACTCTGATAGGCTTTGCTTGAGGAATATGGATTACAAATGTACAACCACCCCCAGGAGTATCTTGTAAAAGTATAGTCCCATGGTGAAGCTGAATGATTTCATAAGCGATACTAAGGCCTAAGCCAAAGTGCTCTTTACTATGGCGTGTTTTATCTGCTCGGTAGAAACGGTCAAAGATGTGGGGTTTATGTTCACTAGGAATACCACACCCATTATCTATAACGGATAGTTTGAATTGGTGCATCTCAAAGGAAAGAGATAGGGTTATATTGCCACCTTCAGGGGTATAGGAAAAAGCATTATCAAGGAGTATGGTAAGGACTTGCTCCAGCCTTTCGCTATCAGCATAAAGTGAAGGTACTGTATATTCTGGTAAAATCAGCTTAAGGGATATATTCCGAAGTCTACTCATAGGAGAAAAGAATTCACAAAGATTAATTAAAAGAGTATCCACCTCTACCATGACAAAATGGATAGACCAAGTCTTTGCATCAGCATTTGCAAGGAGTAAGAGATCGTCGATAAGTCGCCCCATTCGCTTACATTCCTTTTGGATGATTTTAATAAAGTGCTCTTGGCTTAAGAGATCTTGATAATGTAAGGTAGCTACGCTAGTCTGAAGGACTGCTAGGGGCGAGCGAAGTTCGTGAGAAGCAGCAGCGATAAACTCTGTTTGTTTGCGATTGCTTTCCTTAATGGGAGCAATGGTGCGTTTGGTAAACCAAAAGCTGAAAAGAGCCAAAAGTGTAATACCAATGACTACTAAGGTTAAAAACAGTAATCTAAGAGATACGATTTGTGTATCTTCATTTTTCATATCTTTTAATACAGTTAAGGAGTAGGCACCGTTATCAGAAGGAATGATGCATATTCCTACCAAGAAATGCTCATTATATTGAGTTTTTAAGTCAAAAGTAATAGTGGGAACTTCAAGTTTTGAAACGGGTATTATATGAGGATTAAATCCATATTGATTATGAGCAGTCTCTTCAGCAAGCTGAATGAGGCTGTTTCTTTCAGATATAGTGGAAAACGAACCAGGAAAAAGCAGTACATTTCCATGTTCTTTAACAGAAACGATGAGTCTATTAGTTGTTTCCATTTGAGCCAGCCAGGTCTGAGAAAGAGTATGGGTTGTTTGAAGGCTAGAGGTGATAGTACTTAAATGATTTTGTAGAGTAAGGGTACTACGGGCATTTAATTGATCTTCACAAAAAACAAGAGCAATTAAATGCATGGAAAGCAAAATGCTAGCTGTTATTACAGTACATATAAAGGTTAGCCGTGTATGTAATTTATTTAGCATGGTTTCTTCTCCAAAATATAACCTATGGACCGAATCGTGCGAATCTGAAAACAACTACCTACACTTACAAGACGACGGCGCAAATAATAGATATAGTTATCTAAGTTCCCATCTTCAATATCAGAAGCTGGCCCCCAGACTCTATATAATAGAATATCTCGAGGTATAGTATGCTCAGGATTTTTTAGAAAGACCTCGGTTAACTGAGCCTCACGTTTAGACAGAGTACAGCTCCCACCAGGCCCTGATAACAAGAGGGTCATTAGGTCAAGTGTGAGGTCACCATAAGAAACATGATTGATACTATCAAGCTGAGAGGGCCTTCGGTGAAGGGCACGAACACGGGCCAGTAGTTCTTCAACTGCAAAGGGCTTTACTAAATAGTCATCTGCTCCTGCATCTAAGCCTTCCACCCTATCTCCAATGCTATTAAGAGCTGTAACGATAATGACGGGTGTATGAATACCTAAGGCACGAATATGTGTCAGCACACTGATGCCATTTAAGGAAGGAAGCATCCTATCCAGTATAATCATTTCATAAATTTGGGCTTTTGCAAACTGAAGGCCTTCCTCCCCATCATAGCAACAATCTACTTCATAGCCTGCTTTTTTTAGGTGAAAACTGACAGCATCACAAAGTTCACAGTCATCCTCAATCAGTAAGATTCTCATAATAAACCTCCTTTTTAAATGATAATAAGAATTGTACAATAAAAAACTTGGCTACACAATATTATAATCTGACAAATCTAAATGTTCAGATGTTATTTAGAGATTAGGATGGTAAACTATTGCTATATGAGAGGAGGAGAGAAATGAAGCAGAACATAACAAAACTAATGCTATTTCTACTAGTGATAAATTTAATATTTATAGAGGGATGTGGAAAAAGAGATATAGAAGCAGATAAAGATATACCCATGGGACGTTATGTGGAACAAGATGTAACAGGGAACATTAGAGCAAACAGAGTATTTGGTTTTTTTAAATCAAAAGAAGGAATACTTCAATTATACTTGGATGATAATCAAGGTTTACAGATATATGAACAGGATCAGACAGGAAATTGGATTAGAGCGCGAAGTGAATGGCTTTATGAATTGGATAGAAGCATGAGAACGCCGGAGAGTATAGCTAGGGATAAAAAGGGGAATATATATATTCTGTATCATGAGTTTAGCATAGATACTATGGATTTCT
>JAEYNQ010000162.1 GCA_023412455.1 Bacillota bacterium | reverse complement strand
CTTCTTCCTTTCTTTTTTTCAAACGTCCAATATAGTTACTCGACTGAGTTTTGAACATCTTCTCACTCCTCTTTTCCTTTAAGTCCTTATACCTTAATTAACGAATAGCTGTCCTATTTTCTCTCACACTCTACCTACCTATTTTTCTTTCATGTTTTTTAATAGCATTACTACATTTATTCTAGCCTAATATTCATTTTATTGAATAGTTATTCTTCTGTTTGCACGATAAAAAAGCACGCTACAACTAGCCTTTTTATACTAGTTATAACGTGCTATTTTTAGTTTACCTTTGTATCCCACAACTTTCTTGGAATCTGATGTCTTTTCTCCTCTACTTAACCTTGAAGGTCCTGTGCTTGTCTCTCCCTATTTTCTACAACCATATCATAAAGAGGCATTCTTTCTATTAATCCAAGCAACTGAGCTATCCATGGCGCCTCGGCAGGCTCTCGTTTGATCAAGGGCATTAAGCATAACAAAATCATGGGTCATGGCTTGAAACCTTAAGGCTGTTATATCCACTCCCGCGAGTAGTAACTTCCTAGCATAGGCTTCCCCTTCGTCTCTTAATACATCCGCCTGTTCTGTAATAATCATGGCATCTGGCAAACCTTTCAGTTCTTCTATACTGGCACGTAATGGAGAGGCAGTTATCTCATTACGGTCTTTCTGACTGGTGGTATATTGGTCCCAGAACCATATCATCCCTGCTCTATAAAGATAATAATTTATTGCAAACTGGCGATAGGTCGTTGTATTAAAACACGCATTGGTAACAGGATAATACATAAGTTGCTTATGAATCTTAGGACCTTTCCTAAATTTAGCCATTAAAGTCATGGCAGTTACCATGTTCCCTCCTACACTATCACCAGCAAGTGTAAGTTTATCCAGGCTAGCCTGGCCATTTACCTTTTGTAATAGATGAGGTAAGCAACACATAATCTCATAACATTGTTCCAGTGCTGTGGGATATTTTGCTTCTGGAGAAGGGGTATATTCAGGAAATACGACTATAGAGTTCGTTCTCGCACCAAGCTCACGCACTAACTTATCATGGGTATGGAGGTTGCCTAAGACCCATCCCCCTCCATGAATATAAAAAATGACTTCTGGTGTACCTACTAAACACTCAGGGATCACAAAATACACCTTTACCTCTCCCCATTTACTAGTAGTTACTAAAGTATTTGTAATCTCTGCTGGGTATTTATACACGGGTATATCTTGTAACTTATTTAGCACTTCACGTGCCTTATCTGGAGGTAGCTGAAAAATTAAAGGGGGGTTAGAACTGTTATCACAAACTATCTCTGATGCCTTTTCTAAAGGAACTAATCTTTTCATATTCTACTTCTCCTTCATACCTTTTTAGTGAATTAACGATTGCACTTTATAAAAGGTTTAAATAATATACTATCAATATATGATAAAACTTCTAAAATTTAACTATTTATCACTTTTTGTTTGCCCTCCTTCAATAGATGAAGATTTTACCTACAAAAAGAAGCATTCTCATTCAGTAACTCTAAATGAGAATGCTTCTTTTTGATTGATTTACTTTGGCTGATAAACCTATTTTTTTGACTTAGCAGTAGCTTTGGTAGCTTCACCCGCATTACGAGTTGCACTGACCTTCTCAACGACCTTTTTTTGCTTAAGAGGATGCTTTGGATTTTTATCTCCCATGCCCATCTACTTCCTTTCCTATAAAAAGCACATTATACTACGCAGTACTTTTTTATTAGTAAAATGAATGAACTCAACAACTCTCACTATTAATTGTTAGCCTTAGTATAGCCTTCTTATTTTTATTGTCAACGCCCCTAGGCCTTTATGGCCCATCTCATTTTAGTGGAACGGGCACGCCCATTCATACGACATTCTTCTGCTGAAGGTCTAATAACCTCCGTTGCTATTTCACTGTAAACGCCTTCTCGTTGTAACCTTTTGAAGGATTTTTTCACTAAACGATCTTCTCCTGAATGGAAAGTCAATATGGCTACACGCCCCCCTTTAGCTAGGACATGAGGAAGCTTTTCTAAGAATTCTTCTAAAACCTCAAATTCACTATTCACGTCAATTCTTAAGGCTTGAAAAGTCCTTTGGCAGGATTTCTTAATCGTTTCTTTACGTATATCTTCTGGAAGAAACTCAAGAGCTCCTTCTATGATTTCACGAAGTTTTGTCGTTGTACGAATGGCTACTTTCTTTCTCAGTTGTGTCCTAATAGCTTTAGCAATTTCTTCAGCATAAGGCTCATCAGCGTTCTCCATTAACATCCCCACTAATTCTTCATAGGTCATTTCCTTTAAGCGCTCTGCAGCTGATAGGCCTTTTTCAGGGTTCAAGCGTAAATCTAATGGTCCTTCATGCTTATAGGAAAAACCCCTATCCGGATTATCAATTTGCATGGAAGAAACACCTAAGTCTGCTAGCACAAAATCAAATAAGCCTGCCTCTTCTGCTACTTTATCACTATTAAGGAAGTTTGTGTTTATAGTGGTTAAGATTTCTTCTCCATATCCTTGGTCTTCTAAGCGTTTCTTTGTTTTTACAATTTCAATAGGGTCTACATCTAAAGCATAGATATGGCCCTTAGCTTCTAAGCATTTTAACATGTGTGAGGTATGTCCACCATATCCAAGGGTGGCATCTAAACCTCTTTGACCTGGTTTGATTTGTAAAAACTCTAAGATTTCTTTCACACAGATTGGAATATGCATGCCTGCAGGGGTACTTCCCTTTTGAATAACTTTTTCAATGGTATCACCATACTTTTCAGGCTGATGTTCTTTATATTTTTCTTTATAATTTTTGGGATGGGTCCCTTTATACCGTACACGTCGTTTATGTTCTTGCTTATCCATAGCTTTCCTCATTCATCTTTTATTTCCTTACTTCTACAGAGTCTTTGAAAAGTTAATTTTGCAAATAGGCTATACTAAGGGCATCTAACTGGTGCTCTATGAGAGTCTTTATATAAGGGTTATTTTCTTTGCATAATGTAAGGAAAAATGCATTATATCGGCATTTCTTATATTCCACACCATCCATCATAAATAAATAACCCTTTTGGCATGTTGGACTACACTGAGTAGGATCCATCAAGCGTTTACAATCTCCTGCTTTCACAATATCTGCTTTCATCTGCTTTGGTAGCGTATCTAATATTTCCTCATACTGTCCCACATGATTCGCATAAATTCTAGCCTTCATTCCTGTTTTACGAAATACATAATTCATAATGGTTATTTTCTTCTTGTCTCTTATTTTATAGTAAGATACCACATGACCATTCTTTGCTAATTTAATGTCATACTTACATCCATGATTACTAAATAACTGATCCAGATCTACTACAAAGCCTTTTTCTTCAACTGGAACTGCCATTAAAAAATCTTCAAATTTCTCACCCATTTATATCCCCATCCTTTTCCTATTCATTAGACCCAGTGCTTTTTACTTCTTTTATTTATTTTGTTCTTTATTTATTTTGTTCTTTATTTATTTTGTTCCTTATTCATTTCGTTGTTCTCCTTGCTTCTGTTCTTTCCATCTTTTTATCTCTTCTAGTCTTGTTTTAAATTTGGCCTCTAGTCCTTGTTCGGTAGGAAGATAGTATTCACGTCCTAATAAGGAATCTGGCAAACATTGCATGTGGGTTAATTTTTCTTCTGTAGTGTGAGCATATTGATAACCCTTGCCATAATTCAGCTGCTTCATGAGGCCAGTGGGTGCATTGCGAATCACCAATGGAACGGGCTCAGCAAGCTGCTTCACGGCATCTTGTTTTGCCTGTTCATAAGCCCTATATAATGCATTGGACTTGGATGCCAATGACATATAAACCACAGCTTGCGTCAAGTGCACATTACATTCTGGCATCCCAATAAAATGACAAGCCTGATAGGTGGCAATGGCCATCTCCAGCGCCCGTGGATCTGCTAGCCCAATATCCTCACTGGCAAAGCGTATGACACGCCGTGCAATGAATAAGGGATCTTCACCTGCCTCTAGCATACGTGCCAACCAGTAAATCGCTGCATCGGGATCGGAGTTTCTCATAGATTTATGAAGAGCTGAAATCAGATTATAGTGTTCCTCACCTGTCTTATCATAAAGTAAGGATTTTTTAGAAGTACATTGTTCTATAGTGGATACAGTGATGGTAATCCTCCCCTGGCTGTCCATCTCACCATTCAGCACCACCATCTCTAATGTAGACAATGCCGTTCTAGCATCTCCATTTGAAAATACAGCAAGCATCTCAAGCATCTCCTCAGAAATACGGATGTCTTGATTGCCAAACCCACGTTTATCTTTCAAGGCACGTTTTAGTAAGTCTACAAGCTCCTGAACTTTTAGTGCCTGCAAAACAAAAACCTTGCAACGAGACAGCAAAGCCCCATTGACTTCAAAAGATGGATTTTCTGTGGTAGCACCAATTAAAATAATACTTCCCTTTTCCACAAAAGGTAAAAAAGCATCCTGCTGTGCCTTATTGAAACGATGAATTTCATCTACAAAAACAATGGTTTTTTCACCAAAACGGCGATTCTCTTCTGCTTGTTGCATAACACCCTTAATTTCCTTGATGCCACTGGTAACAGCAGAAAAGTCAATGAAGGTTGCCTTTGTACAACCTGCTATAATGCGAGCAAGAGTGGTTTTGCCAACTCCAGGTGGGCCCCAGAATATCATAGAGGAAACTTGATCGTTTTCTATTAAACGTCTTAGCACTTTTCCCTGTCCCAACAGGTGAGTTTGTCCTACATACTCTTCTAAAGATTGTGGCCGTAATCGGGCAGCCAGGGGTTGTGGAACACTCTTTTCAAATAATGTGTATTGCTCCAATTCTCTTCCTCCTATCTATAAAAGATGACATGAAGCTTGGCACTCCCTCTCTCCAAAAGCCATATGCTTATAATTGAGCATACCACTTCTTAGCTCCACTATCAAACTATTCTCTTTTAGTCCCCAAAATTCTTCTTCTCACTAGCTCGTATCCTCTCTAAATACCAATGGTCCAATTTCTTGTCTTTTTATGTTATTTTAACTAACGCATTGTTGAATTTTAAGTCCTATTTTATCAGCACTAAACATTTTCCTGTATAATAACTATTTTTTTGATTATATTTGATAAAAATTTATTTTAATACTTTTATTAATTATAAATATTTTGTATAATCTATATATATTGATTGTTAAATATTTATTTAATTTTCAATTGTCATATATCTGTAATCCCTATATTCTTTTTATTGGGTAGACTTGTAAATTATATTATAGGTCATCCATAAGCCTCTCTATCTTAATTTTTTTATTATAAAACAGAAAGTAGTGATATTATGAAATTAAAAGGACGTATTTACTTAGCTGTTCTTCCTATGTTTTTTGTACTTAATATAACCCTTATGTTACTATGTATCATTTCTGTTAGCGTATCTGTAAATAACTCTATCCATAGAGAACTTGATATCAATAAAAACTATTATGAAGATGTCACTCATGCTACTCTTGCAGGGGACTACTCAACAGATGGCGTTACTTTGTTTAAAGGAGACGTTGACCTTAGGCAGTTAACCCTCTTAGATGATTTAAAATCTCAAACAGGCTATGAATACACCTTCTTTCTAGGAGACACACGTTTAATCACTACCCTTGACCAGTCTCTAATAGGGACAAAGCCCGATGAGAAGGTTATAAAAGAGGTACTTGAAGGTGGAAATACCTATAGAGATGAACTCATTATTCAAGGCAGTCCTTACTTAACAGATTATATACCTCTAAAAAATAGTGAGGGGCAAAATATAGGGATGCTTTTTATGGGTATAAACAAAACACCCTATAACAAAAAAATTAATAGTCTTATTCTAGGTAATTTAATAATCGGTATTATCCTCTGTGCAATTACCCTTATTATACTCACTCTATCTGTTCGTTCTATTAGTGGTAATATCAACAAAGTTGTTAAGCAGTTATCCCATCTGGAAGCTAAGGATTTCTCTCTTTCTTGCGATAATAACCTATGTAACCGTAAAGATGAAATTGGTGAACTGGCTAGAGGCCTTCAGGTTATGCAAGAGAGTATGATCTCTATCTTATCTCAAGTGGACACCTTGACAAAAGGCGTTAGACAACAAGCTAAATCTCTGGCTATAACTTCTCAAAAATTATCTGATCATTCCGAGAAAGTTGTGGCTACGACTCAAGAGATTACAATAAGCGTCACTAATGAATCGGAAGATATGCTTAGTATTAATGACAGTATGCTCAATCTAGCAGCAAACATTTCAACCCTTTCTCATTCTATGAAAAACATTGATGCTCACTCTACGGAAATTGGTTCTCTTTCTATTTCTAGTAAGGCTCAAATGGATACTACCCTTCATTCTATCCATGCCTTTAGTCAAAGCTTTACTAACTATGTAGAAAAAATGCATCACTTCGAAGAAAACATTACTAAAATAAGTGAAATCACTCAAACTATTGATACCATTGCTGATCAAACAAATCTCCTTGCCTTAAATGCTGCTATAGAAGCTGCCCGTGCTGGTGAATCAGGTAAAGGCTTCTCTGTAGTGGCTGAAGAAATAAGAAAGCTTGCTGAAGAAAGTCGAAACTCTGTGCAAGATATTGAGCATATCATTACTTCTCTCCTTCAAACAGCCAAAGAACTTGCTAATAATACATTACATATGAGTCAGAACTTAACAGAGCAAGTGGGTAATATAGAATCCAATACAACTGTTTTTCAAAATATTGCTACCTCCATTGATGCCATTATTCCTGAGATTAAAACCGTTAATTCAGAAACAAATGAAATGGACACTAAGAAAACGGGTATCGTTGAAAAAATTAATCATACTTCCTCTATCAGTCAAGGCATTGCTGCTGCTTGTGAAGAAGTGGCTTCTTCTACCGAAGAGGTCAATGCTGTTGTAGAAGAGGTAAGTAGTCTTTCTTCGGAATTAGATGCCATCACCTCAGCGCTTAATAAAGAACTTAGCCTCTTTAAGCTTCCTTCTCTCTAATCTTTTATAATAAATACCTTTTTTTCTCATAAAACAACCTGTGACTGCCTCTACAATCACAGGTTATTTTATTTCTTAGTAACTATCCTCTCATTACAAATCCATTCCTATTTTTCTTAAAAAATCGGCCTCTTCTTAATCTAAAACTTTTCCATCAACAGAAAGAGTTACTACTTGCCATGGAATAAATTTCCCACTATTTTGTAGCTCCTTCTTTGTAGCTATTTCTAACCCACCACAACATGATACCTGCATTCTTACTATGGTTACACTTTGAATCGTGTTGTTTTTGATAATCTCAGTGAGCTTTTCGGTATAATCCACACTATCTAGTTTGGGACATCCTACAATTGTCATTTTTCCCTTAATAAAATCTTCATGGAATCTTGCGTAAGCATATGCAGTACAATCTGCTGCAATCAAAAGTTTTGCGCCATCAAAGTATGGTGCTTTCACTGGAACAAGTTTAATTTGCACTGGACACCCCCTCTGTTGAACTGCTTCAGCTTTCTCCACATCCATTACATTTTTCTTCATCGATCTGGATAATTCGTCTAATCACTTGCATTACCTCCTTTTGGTCTCCTCTTACTGCTATGTATAGTCTTAGCATTAAGCACCGATGGCTCTATACGGATAATCTTCTTCTGGAGTTCTTCATCTAATGAACTCTTGCCAATCATAAGTTCAATTTCACCAGGCTCTATGACCCTTTTTTCATTGGGCGCAACTAAAGAAAAGGCCTCACGCTCTAATGTAAAGCTTACTGTCCTTTTCTCCTTAGCAGGGATGAATACTTTTTCAAAGCCAATAAGTTGTTTGACGGGTGTCATCACCGAACTTACCCTATCCTTAAAATAAAGTTGAACAATCTCAAAGCCATCTCTACTCCCTGTGTTGGTGACTTCAACACTTACCTTTAACGTGCCTTCTTCTACTTCCATAAGCCCATATTCAAAGGTGGTATAGGATAGACCTTGTCCAAAAGCAAATAAAGGTTCTTTGGGTAAATCCATATACTTGTCACCATGCCAGCCTGGTAAGTAATTATAGTACACTGGAATCTGTCCACTATGTCTTGGAAATGAAATAGGAAGTTTTCCTGATGGATTAAGCTTGCCGAAGAGTACCTCTGCAACAGCCTTTCCACCAAACATCCCCCCATTAAATGCAGTCATAAAAGCAGCTGAACCTTCAACTACTTCTTCTAAGCAAAGGGGTTTTGAAGAAACAAGGACGGTTACTATCTTCTTGCCTGTTTCTTTGAGCTTACGAAAGAGCTCTAATTGTTTACCTGACAACTCAAGATTGGCTCTATCTTTAAATTCTCCAACTTGCTCTATTTTATCACCCACAACAAATACTACTAGATCATTTTCTTCAGCTAAGGCTTTAGCTTCAAGGATGTCATCTGCTGCATCATCCAATACACTGCAGCCTTTACAATAGCTAATTTTTACGCCCTTTTCAGCCTCCTCTTTTATCCCCTCTAATACAGTGGTATAAGGTCTAACTGGCTCTTTATGGGGATTGGGATCAGGATGAGAAAAATAAGTCCAATCGCCGTATTGGGCTCTAATGTCATCCGCATTGGGGCCGATAACGGCTATCTTGGTAATAGCCTTTGAAAGAGGAAGAATAGCCTCATTTTTTAATAAAACAACACATTCACTTGCCACTTCTTTATCAAAAGTTAAATGTTCCTGGCAACCAATGAGGGCTGGATTTCCCTTTCTTTTAGGATGCTCAAATAGTCCCATTTGCTGTTTAATGTTAAGGATATTTCTTACGGCCTCATCAATAACTGCTTCCTCTAGTTTGCCCTCCTTTACCATGGTTATAGCTGCGTCATAAAACGCTAAGCTTTTCATGATCATATCGTTGCCTGCTTCTGCTGCCATCCGAGAGGCTTCTTTTACATCAGCGGCCACACACTGATAATTTACTAAGCTATTGACATTATCCCAATCTGTTACCACAAAGCCTTTGAAGCCTAATTCGTCTCGTAATATTTCCCTAAGGGCTTTTTTACTCACTGTAAAGGGTTCCCCATCAATGGAACCATAAGCTGTCATAATAGTGGCACACTGGGCATCAATGGCTTTTTTAAAGGGTGGAAGAAAAACTTCTCTCAGCTTCCGATAGGTCATCTGGGTATCACAAGAATCCCTTCCCCCCACAGCTTCACCATAACCAATGTAATGCTTTGCACAGGCTAGTATGCTGTCTGGCCTGTCTATGCCTTCTCCTTGATAACCTTCAATAATGGCAGCTCCCAATTCACCTGTTAAGTAAGGGTCCTCGCCAAAGGTCTCGTTCACTCTTCCCCATCTTGTATCCCTTGCCAGGCATAAAACTGGCGAAAAGGTCCAATGCAATCCATCTCCCGCTACTTCCTTGGCTGTCATCCTTCCCACTTTTTTAACCCTCTCTCTATTCCAGCTACAAGCCATTGCCAGTTGGGAGGGGAAAATAGTGGCCTGATCATTAAGGCAATGCCCATGAATGGCATCTATACCAAATAAAACAGGTATACCATGGCCAGAATGGATGGCTACCTCTTGTATTTCTCTGGCATCCTCTCCCAAAGTATGAAGAAAGGAGCCTGCTCCCCTTCTGGCCCATTGGAGTGCTTCTTCTCTTCCTACAACGGAATAAGGTACCTGTATCATTTGTGCTACTTTTTCTTCTAACGACATTTCTTTTAATAGTTGCTCTATCTTGGTATTTTCCATAAATTATTATCCTCAACACTTATAATTGGTATCATATACTTTAATTATATAGGTAACTACATTTTTTTACAATTTTATTTATTTATGAAATAATCAAACTCATTTTTCTTATATAATGCTTTCTCTCCACCTAGTTATTTAAATAATAAAGGGATTCTAGCAGCTAAATTGAACAACAAGCCCATTAAGGTAATACTTTGCAGTTTGCATTACCTTAATGGGCTTGTTATGAAGTGTTATTGTGGATCTTCTATAATACTTTTAATCGATAGGCTCTAATAAATGCCTATTCCCTTCTAATAATTATACTCTTTATTGACTTGTAAAATATATAAGTAGGCTCCCTCTTTCTTTGAAATAAGGTAGCTTTCTCTTATGTGATACGCTTTTTGTTTCATTACTATTTCTTCTATAAAATCATGATTCCGGGTATATAGTACTAAGATCGCATCTTCCTTCAAAAGCTCTAAAGCTTTCTTAAAAAAGCGGCTATAGAGAAGCTTAATTTCTGCCTCTGTCTTGCGTCCTGTAACAGTTGGCATATTGGTAAAAATCTCATCAAATAAATACTTGTGATTAAACTCAAAAAAATCCTTATTGATAAAATAAATAGCCGCCTTCGCTAAGTCACTATTTTCTATAGCCTTATCTATGGCTTCCCCAAAACTATCAATACCATACATATTTTCAGCTTTTACTAACTTCTCCCTTTCAATCAACATAGTCCCCACTCCACAAAAGGGATCGAGGACAGTTGCCCCCTCCTTTAGGTAAGGCTTGGCAAGCCTTGCTATAAGCGCGGCATGAACGGGCTGAATGCTGGCTGCAATAGCATTTTTTCGATAGTCAAAACGTTTATCTTCTATTGTATAGAGCTTCAATAAAACGTTACAGTCTTCTTCTTTACTTTGAATCAATCGAAGCTCTATTTCATAATTAGAAGTGGAATTAATAAGCTTTCTTTGTGACTTTTTCTCTAGTTCTTCTGCTAATTTCTTAGCAAAGCTACCTTTTCTCTCTAAACATTGTTTTGTTTTAAGTTCCACTCTAAAATAAAAAGGAGCTGGTTCCTTATGTCTCGTTTCTAAAAAGGTTATTAAGCCACCCTTGATAAGTGCCTCAGCTGCTAAACCAGGCTCATTAGGTACTTTAGTTACCTCTTTTAATCGAAAGAGAAGCTCGGAGAAGGTGCGAAGTTCTAAGATTTCATTTAAATCATTAGTCTGTACCACTAAGCCAGCATTAAATACTCTAGCTTCTCCTTTTTCTATTTGCTCCAAAGTTACTTCCCTATGGTCTCTATTGGTAAGTAGCAAAAGATCAGAAGGTTCTCTTTCTCCTAAAAAAGTATGCTTAAGTGGCTGCTCAATAGCGATAATCATTTGCGTTAAAATACGTATTTCTTCATTAATATGCTTTAAACTCGTCTCCTCAAATTCCCCATTTGTTAGAAAAGCTAATCTTTGTTTTAGTTTATCGAGAAGGGGGATATAGTTATAACCACGTAAGGCTACCAAATAATCTGCCTTTACAAAAAGCTTGTCTTCCTTTTCATAAGCTTCCCATAGCTTTGTCCTAAATTCAGGTACACGTAACTCCCCCATAATAAGTGCCACATTCTTTCGTACCTTTGCATCTTCATGTTCTAGCAAACGATAAAACAATTCATAGTTTCCTGCCAAGTAATAAACTAAAGGGGCTACTCCTTTTATTTTAATTTCCTGTCGTAGCTGTATTAAGTTTTTTCGTACTTCTTCTTGCTTTGCTATCTTATCATACGTTTCGCGAATCATTCTTTCTCCTACTCTTTTATAACCTTTATTAGATTTAACCTATCCTTTACACTATCATTTTTACCCAGAAAGAGCAACTCCTTCTCATCAAACTTCCCTAGAAATGTCTTTGTATACCTAATGGTTCTTCTGTCATCTTCTCTTATTTTAAAGAAACAATCAGCTCCTCTAACGCTCTTTTAGGCACATGATGGATCCCCTTCGCATCTCGCCAATACTTAAAGTCGCCATCCTCTCCTAGCTTGTTAATAACAACCTCTTCCATAGGCTTTCCAATAGCTATTACCATAGCTACCTCATATTTTTCTTCTAATCCCAATAATTCTTTAAGTCCCCGCCTGTTAACATTAGAAAACATACACCCACCTAAGCCCTTTTCTGTAGCGCCTAATAAAATAGTTTGAGCAGAGATCCCCTCATCTTGTACAGAGTAAGGACCAAGGGCAGTATCCTTTAACATCACAATATAAGCACTTGGTCTCTCGCCTTCTGTTGGTCCTTCCCAGTCTGTAAGATAGCCAGCCCATTTTAAAGTAGAAAAAACTTTTTCATTGGTCTCTTTTTCACAGGAAAGCACATAGCGAAGAGGTTGCTTATTCATTCCAGATGGCGTAAACCTAGCTAATTCCACGAGTTCACGAAGTGTTTGCTCTGTCACTTCCACCCCTTGCTCAAATCGTCTATAAGACCTGTTTTTCATTACTAATTCTTTTAACATGTTGCTCCTCCCCATTTATGTACTCTTATTCTTATCTCCTATTGTACTACTTTCTTTTTCGTCCTGTCATCCTTATTTTGATCTTGCCTTAAATTATGAACTGTCCCCTAGTTTATCAGGACTTAAGTTGTGAACTGTCCCCTAAAATGTTGTGGATGACCTCGTAGAGAACATCTTGGTCACAGCTTACTGTGATTAAATCTGCTACTTCCTTTACTTTTGGATTCGCATTACTAGGAGCAATGCCAAGAGTGGCTGCCTGGAGCATTTCAATGTCATTATCAAAATCTCCCATAGCAACTGTCTTCTTATCTTCTGCTTTTAAAAGCTGCACCAGTTCCTTAAGGGCACTTCCCTTACTAATGCCATAGGGTAATATTTCTAAATAAGTAGGAACAGAAAATACTGTATGAATATACTTCTGCTTAACCAAAGGAGAAAGCCATTCTTTATAAACACTTAATTGCTCATGAGATCCATTTAAAATAAGCTTTGTACATGATCTTTGTAGAATTTCTTCTGCTTTTCCAAACTTAAAGGTATGCTTTTCTTTTAACATGACTGGATCAACATATCTACTTTCGTTAATAACATACGTTGTTTCTGTATCAAAGGCTTGTACACATACCCTTTCTTTTGTCTGACATATTTCCTCAATAAAAGGCTTAAGAACTTCTGTATTTAAAAAATGGCAGCTGAGAAATCTTTTTTGATGAATATCATAAATCCCACCCCCATTATAAAGAATACAAGGAATATTAATCCTTAAGCCCTCTAAATAAGGGAGGACATTCTGTGCTGTCCTCCCTGTGGCCACTGCAAATTGTCCACCGCCTTGTACAAATTCAGCGATAGCCTCCTTATTCTTGGTTGAAATCTTTTTATTCGTGCCTACTAATGTATTATCCAAATCACTAACTAGTAGGTAGTCTGCATATTTCGACATGATTTAGCCTCCTGTTTTATTTTAAGTTCGCTGCTCTTATAGTTTATTTTTATCTCCACGTTGGATAATAAAGCTCTTATTTTTTACAAACTCAGTAGGTGCCATTCCCGTATACTTTTTAAAGATTGCACAAAAATTTTTATATTCCCCAAAGCCTACTTTATCTGATATTTCATAGACCTTATAAAAACCTTCCTCTAATAATTCAATAGCCTTTTGGAGGCGATACTTATGGAGCATTTCTAAAAAGGTTTGGGAAGTTTCTTCCTTAAACTTGCGACTTAGATAGCTATTGCTTATTCCTAGATTTTCTGCCACCCCCTCTATACTGAGCTTCATATCATAATGTTCTCTAATAGCCTCTATACTCTTTTCCACATAAGGGTTAATCTCTTTTCCTTGATGAATATAAATATCTAAATCCACAAGTTCTATTTCACTTTTATCTTTTGCCTTTTCCAAAAGCTTATCGTATGTGTGCTTTTCATTCAACTCTTTTTTTACCTTATTTATTACTTTAAATAACTCTTCTTCATCAACGGGTTTTAGTAAGTAATCAGAAACCCTTAAATTAATAGCTTTTTGAGCATAAGCAAATTCAGAATAACTGGTGAGTATAATACTTTTAAAATCGCCAATCTCTTTACCTGCTTCTATCATTTCAATCCCTGTCATTTTAGGCATTCTAATATCCGTTATAACTATATCTGGCATAAGCTCTTTCATTTTTTCTAGTCCTTCTTTGCCATTACTTGCTTCACCTACAACGCTACATGCCATACCGGTCCAATCCATAGTATGTATAAGTCCTTTTCGAATCATATCTTCATCTTCTACAATCAATACTTTAAGCATTTTTTCCCCTCCTCTTATTGATTGGTAATATGATTTTAACAACCGTTCCCTCATTACGCTCACTCTGTAATGTGACGCCATAGGCCTTGCCATACATTAATTGTATGCGCCTATGAACATTATAGAGTCCAATATGATTCGAACGATTATTCTCTTGACTTAAGAGAGTTTGTAATTCCTCTAAAACTTCTTGCTCCATACCTATCCCATCATCATAAATGACAATCACTAAATCATCTGCCAAAAAACTGACTTTTATTTTTATCGTTAAATCCTCTTTATCTCCAAATCCATATTTAATCGCATTTTCGATGATCGGCTGTAAAATCAATTTGGGAACAATACATTCTTCTGTCCCCCGCTCCATATAGGTGGTGTAATGAAAGCGCTCAGAAAAACGATACTGCTGAATATGTAAGTAGCTCATTGTGTACTCTAAATCTTCTGCAATGGTTACATCGGAGATCGTATTATTAATACTGTAACGTAATAAAGTTGAAAGACTTACAATCATTTTACTCGCTGCATCTGGGTCTAGCTTTGCCATATAGCGAATATGTTCGAGTGTGTTAAATAAGAAATGGGGATTAAATTGAAATTCTAATTGCTTAATCTCCGATAAAATATTTTGTCTCACCTTTTCCTCATTGAGAAGGAGAAGTTTTTTTATACTCTTAAGCATAAGATTATAAGATTCACCTATAATCTCAAATTCATCATAAGACCTTATATTTAGAGTAACATCTAAATTTCCTTTCTGAACCTGTTCAAAAGCCTCCACCATCTTATCTATAATCTTGGTCTTTTCAGAGGCAATTTTCTCAGCTACCACTACCATTGTTATACTTAAAGTCATAATAACCAATATAAAAAATAAACCTGCCCAAATAAAGACGCGTAAAAATCGTCCTACAGGGGTAAAGGTATAAATTCTTAATTTTCCCCCTACAACCTGACTACTCTCCTTATAATACCTATCGTTATCTATGGTAATATAATGGGATTGCTGTTTAAACTCTCCTTTAACCTTATCTAAAGTATTACTAAAGCCAGGGGTGGTGGCTAAAAATAGCGTATCATATTGATCAGTTGCAAGAATTTGTGTTGTAGGACTCCCCGATGTCTTTATAAACTCATCACCATACAAGCTAAAGATAATGTATCCCTTTACTGCTTCATCTTGTAAGATCGTATGTCCAATAAGGAGCCTTGTTCGTTTTAAATGATCCTTATAGGTCTTATTACACTCTAATATCGTCTCCTTGGGATTAGTCTTAAGTCTTTTTGTAATCCCCCAAGAAGTAGTACTATCCTTGGGAATAAAAGTGGGTGTATCCTTAGTGCTTCCTACTAGCATCTCAAAGTCTTCATCAAAGATATAGAAGTCAGCCTCCTCTTCAATACTATTACAAAAATTGTAGAGTATCTCATAAACCCTATTTTTTTGTTTGGGATCTTTTAAGCGACCGATAAACTCTCTATCCTGAGCCAGTTCTTCTGTTTTATTCATAAAATCAGTAACTATTTTTTCCAGTGTCTGTTGCATACGCCTATTTTTATCTTTTGTCTGAGAAATAACTGTACGATTCCAAATAAAAAAGATGGCCATATAAGTAATAAGTGTAATACTTGTAATAGGAATGAGGGCATAAATCACAAAAGCACGCCGAATATCCTCTTTAAAGTATTTGCGTCCATGTTGATTCATACCCTCACCCCACTGTTAACTCCTAATTAAATACTATATTACAATTATTATACAACATTTTGTCGAATTTTCTACAGGTTGATTTCTTTATTCCCTGAAAGTTTAAAAAAGATTAAAAGAGAAACGACTGTTGTTACCGTTAAAATCGTAGATAATGCTGCTGCTGTACCATAGCTGGCACGAATAACCTCTGTATAAATAGCCACAGACATGGTTCGTGTATTTCCTGTATATAAAATAATAGAAGCACTTAATTCATTAATAACGGTAATCCAGCTTAGTATAGCTCCTGCTAAAACGCCAGGTAACATCATAACAGCTGTTACTTTAAAGAAAGTCCGAACTGGTGAATAGCCTAGACTAATAGAAGCTTCCTCCATACTTGGACTAATCTGATAGAGAATGGCTGCACTAGAACGCAAAGTATAGGGAAGCCTTCTAATAACAAAAGCAACAATAATAATGATAAAGCTACCACTTAAAAGTAAAGGACGTTTATTAAAGGCAAGTAATAATGTAATACCTAATACTGAACCTGGAATAATGTAAGGAAACATAGTAATGGAGTCAATAATACCTGTTAAAACATTTTTCCTACGGGTAGAAATATAGGCAATAAACATGCCTAAGAAGATAATAATGACAATGGCGATAACCCCATATAAATAGCTATTTACAATGGCCTTACCTGCATTTTTAAATACTGTTTGATAGCTCTTTAGAGAAAAACCTGTCGTAAACATAGAGCCTTTTGTTTTTAAAAAAGAAGTGTATATAACTGTTAGCTGAGGAATAATAGATAAGAAAACTGCAAAATAGATAAAAGCATGCATCAAGAATCCTTTAATACCTTTTGCCTCTTTAGGCTGGATGGGTCTTAGAGAGCTCATGGTAAAGGATTTCTTATTAACAACATACTTCTGAGCTATAAATAAGAGTGCTGTAATAAGGACCATAATAGCTGCCATAGCAGCTGCAAAATTGGCCTGACCACCTACCTCACTAATAAACTCCGAATAGATAATAACAGGCATAACGCTAAAGCCTTCTCCAATCAGCATGGGGGTTCCAAAATCTGCTAAAGCATTCATAAACACCAGAAGTGCACCTGCTAAAACTGTTGGTAAAATCAGTGGAATAATAACAGTAATCACTTTCTTTACTGAATTACACCCTAAACTCTCTGCAGCTTCACTTAAAGAAACATCTATTTTCTTCAAGGCTCCCGATACATAAAGATAAATAAAGGGATAGAGCTTTAAGGTGAAAACCAATAGGATACCTCCAAAGCCATAGACGGATGGCATTTCAATACCCAATAAGTTAGAGAAAAACTTAGTTAAAACACCACTTCTACCTCCTAGTAGAATCCAAGAATAAGCACCAATAAATGGGGGTGAAAGCATAGAAATAATAACAAGTACTTCTATAAGCCCTTTCCCTTTAATCTTATAACAGGTCATGAAATAAGCAATGGGTGCACCAATTAGGATGGCCAGTATGGTCACACTTACCGTTACTTTAAAGCTATTTAACATCGACTGATAGTAATACTTCTTTTCGAAAAACTTTGCGAAATTAGCCAGTGTAAAACTTCCTGTTTCTGGATCTTGAAAACCACTTATAAATAAGGAAAATAATGGATAGACTAGAAATAGTCCAAAAATAGCCATAATTACTACTGTTATCGTACTCCAAAAGTCCCATCTGAATTTTACTTTATTCATATGCTCTCACATCCTTAATTAGACTCTGACTACCATTCTCTGTAAATATATTGATTTTTGCTTTATTAGGTAGCAATGTGATTTTATCACCAATCTCATACGTTTTATCTGCATGGCCGATATCTTGTGAATATTCGATAGAAGGCTGATTAGGTACAATCATATCCTCTGGAAATTCTAATTCATAGTTCACATATTTACCTAAAAAGGTCTTGTTTTTAATCTGTGCTGTAATACCTTGTTGCTCAGAAATAGAAAATTCTTCTGGTCGAACAGCAATAATAACATTATCTTTATCCCGTGTCTCTTTAATCAAGTTATTCATTTGCATCTTGTAACCATTTTTAAAGGTAACAAACCGTCCCTCATTTGTAGTTGTCAAAACGCCTCTAAACAAATTGGAGTGTCCAATAAAAGTCGCTACAAAGGTATTCGCTGGGCGGGTATAAATGGTATGAGGTGCACCCACTTGTTGAATAATACCATCCTTCATAACAGCTATACGGTCTGAAATGGCCAACGCTTCTTCTTGGTCATGGGTTACATAAACAGTTGTAATACCTACTTCTTTTTGTACATCTCGAATAGCTCCACGCATCTCTACTCTCAGCTTAGCATCCAAATTGGAAAGGGGTTCATCCATTAAAAGAACACTTGGATGAATAACAATCGCACGAGCTAGTGCCACACGTTGTTGCTGTCCTCCTGACAATCTTTCTGGAAGGCGGTCTTGATACTCTTCAATCTTCACTACCTTTAAAATCTGATCTACTTTTTCTTTCATTTCCTGTTTACTAAGCTTACGTAATTTAAGGCCATATTCCACATTTTGTCTTACCGTTAAATGGGGGAAAATAGCATAGTTTTGGAAAACCATTCCTATATTTCGCTTGTGGGCAGGTATATTATTAATAACCTGTTCCCCAAATTTAATATCTCCACCTTCTATACTATTAAAGCCTGCTATCATTCGAAGTAAAGTGGTTTTCCCACAGCCAGATGGCCCTAATAAAGTGAAAAACTCCCCATTTTTGATTTGAATAGATAAATCAGGTATAACAGTGGTTTCACCATACTTTTTAACTACACTTTCTGCACTAATTGAAACACTCATTTTAGTCCCTCCTTATAAATGACTCCCATATCTTTATTCTTATTTTTGGAAAAGTTATAAAATGAGCCCACTTGGGCAAGGCCATGGTGGGCTACAGGGTAAAGCGTATTATTTTTAACTATTGAGCGCTTGTAAAGATATCTTTGAATTTATCAAGCCATTCTTGTTTCTTAGCTACTACAACATCTTGATCATCATAAATAAGGTTGATCTCTTCAAATTTTTGAAGACCATTGGGTGCAGGTATATCTGTTCTTACAGAACGACGATTGAGTTGTTCAATAATAATGGTTTGTGCATCTTTACCTGTTACAAAGTCGATGAATTTTTTAGCATTTCCCATATTTTTAGCATCTTTGATAATATAAACACCATCTGGTTTAGAGATAACGCCCTCTTTCATATAAACCAATTTAACAGGTGCTCCATCTGCTACATATTTCGCGCCACCTTCTTCAAAGGTAAGACCTACTGTATATTCACCATCTGCTACTCCTTTATAAACAGCTGATGAACCACTTAATAATTTACCATCTAAGTTGGCACAAAGCTTTTCTACATAATCCCAACCTTGTTCTGGGTCACCCTTACCCATTGCATAAAGCATATTGATAAGGTGTTCGTAAGAAGAGGAGGATTTAGAAGGATCACAGTGAGCAATTTTACCTTTTAATGCTGGGTTAAGTAAGTCTTCATAACCCTCTACTTTAATATCGCCAATAAGGTCTGTGTTGACCATAATAACACTTGGGATATTGGTGAAACGAGTAAGAGGTCCTTCTACATTCTTCATCGTATCATAAACAAATTCTTCATTGACAGATTGATAATTTTCAAAAAGATCTTTCATAGGTTCCATTGTAGAAAGTGAACCACCCCAGAAAATATCTCCAAGTGGGTTCCCTTGTTCAGACTCTACCCTCTTTAAGAGTTCTCCTGTACCTGCTGCTACAACTTCTACAGCTATACCTGTTTGTGTTTCAAACTCACTCACTAGTGGATTAATAAATTCCAGTGGATGTGGACAGTAGATAACCAGTTCCTTTGTTTCTGGATCTGTACTTTCTGCTGGTGCAGCCTCTTCTTTGTTGGTTTCAGTTGCTGCTACCTCTTGTTTAGCTTCTGGTGTCTTGGTCGCTGGTGCTTCCTGCTTTCCTCCACAACCTACTAATGATGTAGCCATCATCATTCCTGCTATAAATAAAGCAAATCTTTTTTTCATATTCTTTCCCCCTCGTTCAAATTGTTCTTGCTTGATTATATCTTAAATCTTTATCTCTCTTCTCTCAATCCTAAAAAACGGTTAAAATATCCTAAAAACTGAACTTTACATTTTATATTTTTAGTGATAGTTTATAGGCAAAAAGACTAGGATTGCTAAGGGGATTGTTTGAAAACGCCATAAAAAAAGAGGATCAGTTAGACCTACCTTGAAGCAGAGAAATTCCTCTGCCTTTGATAAATTTAACCAATCCCCTCACTTTTAACCTATTCTCTTTTCGTTTTTCTAATTTTCCCCACTTTGAATCACTTTATTAACTGCATTGATAAGGGCTACGCCACTGGCTTTAACGATATCTTTTTCAATGGCTTTCCCTTGATAAATTTTGTCCTTGTAACTAATTTGTATGGAAACCTTTCCTAAGCTTTCTTTTCCTCTTGCAATATTATGAATACGATACTCCTGAAGCTGAATAGGAAGTTTCGTAGCCGCAATGATGGCACTATAGAGAGCATCAACTGCCCCCTCTCCATGCTGACTTTCTATACAGATCTCTTTATCTTTTCTCATTTTAACTGTAGCTGTTGGAAATACTGTATTAGTTATCACCTGAAAATCTACTAACTCCCACATGGTTACATTTTTTTGCTTGATAAAATAGGTTTTAGGATAGCTTTCCATAAGTGTGACCACGTCATAGTCATAAACCTCTTTCTTTTGATCGGCCATAGCAAGAAAAGCCTCATATACTTCTGGAATTTTTTCTTCAACTACTTCATAACCAAACTGCTCCACAATATGCATAAAGGCATGCCTTCCTGACCTTGCTGTAAGCACAAGTTCCATAGGAGGTGCCCCTATATCCTCTGGTTGTATAATCTCATAAACCTCCTTAGACTTCAAAAGGCCATCTTGATGAATGCCTGAGGAATGGGCAAAGGCATTTTCTCCTGTAATGGCTTTGTTTACTTGAACATCTAAGCCCATAGTAGCACTTACTAAACGGGAGGTTCTATAAATTTCTTTGGTCTCAATAGTGGTATAGCCCTTATAATAGTCCGGATGTAATTTAATCCCCATAATAACTTCTTCAAGAGAGGTATTGCCTGCACGCTCTCCAATACCATTGATGGTACATTCCACCTTGTTAGCACCATTTCGTACAGCAGCCAAAGTATTTGCTGTCGCTAGTCCCGTGTCATTATGACAATGTACACTCAATAGGACATTGGGATTTAAATGCATTAAACGGTCATTAATCCTATAAATAAGCTGCCCAAACTCTTCTGGTACTGCAAAGCCTACGGTATCCGGAATATTAATAATCGTTGCTCCTGCTTTAACCACTGCTTCTATTGTCTGCCACATATATTCAAAGCTTGAACGACTGGCATCTTCTAAGGAGTATTGTACCTCCGGCATTAACTTCTTAGCATACTTAACAGCCTCCACTCCCATCTCCATGACCTGCTGTGGTGTCTTTTTAAACTTCTTCTCCATATGGACACCTGATGACCCCAACACGATGTGAATCATTGGATGGGCCGCTTCTTTTAGACTTTCATAAATGGCATCAATATCACTTCTTACAGCTCGCCCTAAAGCTGTCACTATCATATCTTGCCCAACTGCCTTACTTATTTCTCGAACAGCCTCAAAGTCCCCTTTTGAGGAAGAAGGAAAACCCACCTCCATCATATCTACTTTAAGTCTTACTAACTGTTTTGCAATCTCTAACTTTTCTCCTAGATTTAACTTAGCTCCTGGTACTTGCTCGCCATCTCTTAAAGTGGTGTCCAATACATAAATTTTTCTACTCATTGCTCTTCCTCCTATTAATTAAAATATGAGAAACAAAAAATGCCTTTGCTCCCTAACATTTGTTAAAGAGACGAAAGGCATTTTCCGCGGTACCACTCTTTTTTATGTCCTAAGACATACACTTATAAATACAGGCAATGAAACGTTAAACTAAAAAAACTCCTACCCCTTTTAAAAGAGACAGAAGATTACTTTTCTGCACCACTCTCCTAGCTTAGACGAGCTAAGCTCCTTGATACGGGTGAACGCTTTACCGATATCTAGCCACTATAACGGTTGGCTTCCGTCTCGACCTACTTTATTCAGCCAGCAACTCCAAGGCGAGTTCATTATTTTCACAATCCTGTTTCACACCATCCAACAGGTCTCTGTCATTGCATCCCATAATTACTATTCCTTTTCTTCGTTTTTTAGAGTTTTATTCAATTAATAGTATTATACATGGCTAATTATAGTTTGTAAATATGTTTTTCCTAATAAGTATGAGATATTAATTCTATATAAAATATTTATACATTAAATACATTTATTATTTTTGTACATATCGTTTGATAATTAATCAAAATTAAAATATAATAAAATATGACTATCTATCGTCTAAGGAGGACAATCATGAAAATATTACTTGTTACTGATGTACAAGAAGGCTATATTAATGCATTCACTAAGCATATTCCTCAGGCTATACAAAAACATGTAGCTAACTTCCATTATGACCTAATTGTAGCTACACGTTTTATTGATAATAATGACTCTTTATTTAAGTCTGAACTTAATATTAGAAATATGACAATGATTAATTCACAGTCTAAAATAGTTCCTATAATTAGTGATATTGTGGATATTACTTTAATGAAATCTACTTACAGTTCACTAACACCTGATGTAATCAATCTTTTGAAAAAAAATAATGTCTCAGAGGTCTACCTTTGTGGCCTCAATACAGAAACTGTTATTTTGACTACTGCTCTTGAGCTTTTCGATAGGGGCATTATCCCTAAAGTTTTGTCTCACTTATGTATGTCTCTAGAGGGATCCGAGATTAATAACATGACGCTCCAGATTCTAGAAAGAGCAGTGGGCAGTAACAATATTCTCTAGTCATTCTTAAGGCTATCTTATTTTTATACAAACTAAAAGGGTACTGAATAACATGTTGCAAATACGCCTAGCTGTGTATAAAACCACTTAGGTGTATTTTTTGTTTTCAGTACCCTTTATTTATGGCATGAGAAAGTGTTCCTATTCACATGGCAAAAGTTTTCTTAATTCTTGTCACACTTCTTCTTTGCTCCACAGCCTTCACAGCCACTACCACAAAATTTCCCTTGTTTCATATTTTTGAACTTCTTCCAAATAACATACCCTGCATAAAGTAAAATAACTCCTATAATAATAACTGCGACCATCTTTATGTCCCCCTTTCAACTACTCTCCTTCGTCTTCAATATACCTCTTTAAAACAAGCTTCCTATTTGATAAACAAGTGTTGCTACTATCCAAGCCATTGCCAATTGAAGGCCTATAGCTATTCCTGTCCATTTCCAAGAATTTGTCTCTTTTTTAATGGTTGCAATAGTGGCTGCACAAGGGATATAAAGCAAGCTAAATACCATTAAAGAATAAGCATTCACCGCCGTAAATCCCATAGAACCTAGGGCCCCTATCATGGTACTCATTCCTACTTGTGAACTAATATTAGCTATACCATATAGTACTGTCATACTGGATACAACGATTTCTTTAGCTGCAATTCCTGCAATTAGGGCTACAACCACTTGCCAATAGCCTAAACCTGCTGGCTTTAAAACAGGTTCTGCCACTTTACCCATTAGCGCACCAAAACTTAAACTCATATCTTCTACCATACCTGTTGGGCCAAAGTTCAAAATCCCCCATATTATAATGGAAGCTACAAAAATGGTAGTTCCTGCTTTTTCTAAATAATCTTTTACCTTTTCCCACACATAAATGAGAATGGTTCGTGCATTAGGTGCCTTATACTCTGGCAATTCAATAAGTAAAGTATGTATAGGTGTCTTTTTACCAATGAACTTTAAGGCCAAGGCTACTATAATAGCTACACCTAAACCAATAACATACATAGAATAAGCCACTAGCATAGCATGATTAGGGAAAAACATTTGTGAGAAAAGAACATAGATAGGAAGTCTTGCACTACAAGACATAAAAGGTGTTACTAAAATAGTCTTTAAACGATCTTTAGGGTCTTCCAAAGCTCGGGAGGCCATAATAGCCGGTACACTACAACCAAACCCTAATAACATAGGAATAAATGCGCGACCAGACAGGCCGATCTTACCCATTAATCCATCCATTACATAAGCTACACGGGCCATATAACCACTGTCCTCTAAAAATGCCAATGCTAAAAAGAGAATAAAAATATTCGGTAAAAAAGTAAGAATACCACCTACTCCTGCTATAATCCCCTCTACCACTAAAGAAGTCACGACTTCACCTGCTCCAATAAATTGTAAGCCATTATATATCGAGCTACTAAAAGCGTCTAAACCTACTTCAAAGACACCCTTTAGTACATCACCAATAGTAAAGGTAAGAAAAAAGACAATTGCCATAATTCCTAGAAAAATAGGAAGTCCCCCTATATTGTGGGTTAAAATAGCATCTACCTTATCTGTAGCTTCTGCTTTTTTATCCTTATTCACCAAGCACTCTTCAATAACCTCTTCAATAAAATCATATTTCTCCTTAATAATATCTGTTTCATAACTTCTATCCACTATATCTGATACATCGACTCTATATGTGTTCTTTATCTCCTCATCCTGTTCCAATAACTTAAGAGCCACCCATCTAGGATTCTGTACTTCTTTATCGGCCCCCTTTAAGCGCTCGATAATTCTATCTATTTTATCCTCAATCTCATCATTATAGACCACTACATATTCGTCATGATGATTGTGAGGATGGCGACTCATTTTATTTTTATCATGATGATGCTCAAAAGAAGAAATCGTTTTTCCTTTATGGTGTGCTACTGCATGCATTAGGATATCGAGTCCACTCTTTTTTCTAGCTGATACAGGAATGGTTGGAACACCTAACATTTCTGGAAGCCTATGGGTATCTATTTCCATTCCTCTCTCTTCCACAATATCCATCATATTTAAAGCCAGTACAACAGGTTTACCTAATTCAATAAGCTGTAAGGCCAAATACAAATTACGTTCTAAGGATGATGCATCCACTACATCCACTATAACGTCCACTTCATCCTCAAGTATATAACTCCTTGACAACTTTTCTTCCATTGTATAAGAGGTTAGACTATAAATCCCTGGCAAATCCACAAGTTTAAACCGATGACTATGGTATTCAAAAACGCCTTCTTTCTTTTCTACTGTAACTCCCGGCCAGTTAGCTACTTTAAGCTTTGCTCCTGTGTAGGCATTAAATAGGGTTGTCTTTCCACAATTGGGGTTTCCTATAAAAGCTACATTAATGACTTTCTCCATCACAATCCCCTCCTACAAGTATGCCTCTAGCTATTTCTTTTCCTATGGCAAAGCGTGTTCCCCTCACTTTAAATATAATTGACCCACTTTTTTTACGATTTAATACCTCTACTTGCGTCCCTGTAGTTAAACCCAACATTTGTAAGCGCCTTTTGAGTTGTTCTTCTAATGCAATGTCTTGTACTCTGTAATTTTTTCCTCTTATGCCCTCTAAAAGAGTCATTGCTTATCCTCCTTATTAGTTATCCCTTGTCCACTTAGTCAGCTCAAAAATTTGTTTTCTTTCTATACTTACGGTATCACTCCACCCTATTGCTGTCAACAATTTCTGATAATAATTATCAAAATACTAGGCATTATAAATAGGTAGATGGAGTATAAAAGACACCCCTATTTCACTTTCTAGCGTTTAATAGAGGTGTCTATTAGTTTGTTTTTCTATATTTTATTAAAGAGCGTTTCTTTTCTACTCTAGTCCTTTTAGAGCTTAATAACGATTATCAAAAATACGTGTGGATTTCTTTTCGCTTCGCGGTAATTCGCCAATAGCTACACCTTTAGGCACAATACTTATACCAATTTTTGTTTTAAAAAGTTGCTTGGCCTCTTCTTCTAGTTGCTTTTTCCTCTCAGTAGCATCTGTCTCAAAAAATACAGTCATTATGTCCTTACCATTTAAGTGGTCAATCATGACTTGATATTCACTACTTATACCTTCTATCTTTGAAAGCACCTCTTCAATCTGACTTGGGAAAATATTAACGCCTTTTACCTTAATCATATCATCAGAACGCCCTATAAGGGTATCTATACGTGGGTATTGGAGTCCACAAGCACATTCTCCTGGCAAGAAACGTGTTAAATCATGGGTACGATAACGGATAAGTGGTGCTCCTTCTTTTCGGAGGGTGGTAATAACTAATTCACCTATTTCTCCTTCTGGAACAAGCTCCCCTGTTTTAGGATCAATAATTTCAAAATAGAGATAGTCATCCCAATAATGCATACCACATTGCTCATCACAGCTTATACCAATACCAGGTCCATAAATTTCTGTGAGTCCATATATATCATAGAGGTCTACCCCTAGCTCATTGGCAATACGCTTACGCATTTTTTCTCCCCAACGTTCTGAGCCAATAACCCCTTTTTTTAGATGAATTTTATCTCCACACCCTCTCTTTGTAATCTCTTCTGCTAAAAGTAAAGCATAAGACGAAGTAGCACAAAGCACTGTGGATTTCATATCCATCATCATACGAATTTGTTTATCTGTATTACCTGGCCCCATAGGTATAGTCATAGCCCCTAAAAGCTCTGCGCCATTTTGAAAGCCTATACCTGCTGTCCACAACCCATAACCAGGGGTAATATGTATACGGTCTAAATTGGTAATACCAGCTGTTTCATAGCAGCGTGCAAACATAATAGCCCAATCTTCTACATCCTTTTTGGTATAAGGTATAATGACAGGTGTGCCTGTTGTCCCGGAGGAAGAATGAATACGTACAATCTCCTCATCTGGTACTGCTTGAAGTCCTAATGGATAAGCATTGCGCAGGTCCCCTTTATCTGTAAAAGGTAATTTCTCAAAATCCTGTTGTGTCTTTATAGCCTCTATTTCTATCCCTTTAAACTTTTCTTGATAGAACCCTCCAAAATCCATTACTTGCTTAAGCTTCTTTTGAATAGCACGCAACTGTTCCTGCTTCATTCTTCTTCCTCCTCTAGGCCTAATCTTAATGCCTTTAAATTTACCTGAGCTACTTTTTCTTTAAACTTCTTCTTAATCATGGTCTCTATCTTTTCTTTGGTAATAGGCAATTTATGAGTATTTAGAGCAGCTCCCAATAAAGCAATATTGAGCGCACGTGGTTCACCACATTTTATGCAAATTGCTTTTCCATCCACAAACTTAAGCTGTTCTACATTTTGCTTTAAAAATAAAAGTAGTTTCTCACACTCATAGGCTTCTGGTCCGATAATAGGCTTTGTAGGTTCAGTATTGACTACCATCACTCCACCTTTTTTTAGGTAAGGTAAGACTCTTACCGCTTCTGCTGGTTCAAAACTGATAATAAGGTCTGCTTGCCCTCTTGCAATAAGAGGAGAATAAAGCGTCTCACCTATACGCACATGGCTCACTACACAGCCCCCTCTTTGTGCCATACCAATAGTCTCTGTGGTTCTTACATTGTAGCCTTCCTCCATAGCCGCTTCCGCTAAGAGCTTAGAGGCCAATACTGTTCCTTGACCACCCACACCTGTTATTAAACAATTGATCATGCCTCTTCTCCTCCTATCGCATCAAATGGACAGACACTCTTGCAAAGGTTACACCCTGAACAAAGCTTGGCATCTATCTTTACTTGACCTTCTTCGAGTGTAAGAGCTGGACACCCCAGTTCCTTCATACAAACCTTGCAGTTCTTACACTTCTCCTTGTCTATATGTAAGGTTTGTTTAGCCTTTGAAACTGCTAAACAGGGAGCTTCGAAAAGTAGTACCCTTACTCCTTTTCCTTGTGCTACCTCTTTTACTGCATCTATTGCTTCTTGCTGATTAAAGGGATTTATGCGTTTAATGACCTGGATACCTATAGCCTCTAATACCTTATAAATACTTATCTTTTCTGAAATATTACCCATCATTGTCTTACCAATGCCAGGGTGTGGTTGATTACCTGTCATAGCTGTTGTTGCATTATCTAATATCACTAGGATTAAATCTGTCTCATTATAAAGTGCATTGATAACACCAGGTAGGCCGGTATGGAAGAAGGTTGAATCCCCTACAAAAGCAAAATGGAAACTATCGGGCTCTACACGCTGCAAGCCTTGAGCTATTGTAATACCAGCTCCCATACAAAGACAGGTATCTACCATATTAAGGGGCATGGCATTCCCTAGTGTATAACAGCCTATATCTCCTGAAAAAACAGCTTTCTTACCCTTCATCGCTTTCTTTACAGCGTAAAAGGAGGCACGGTGTGGACACCCTGCGCAAAGTACAGGAGGCCTAATGGGAAGGTCTGGAAGAGCACTAACTGCTTCTTCTTGGAAAGGTACCTTGAGAAATTCATAAATCTTATTCTTTAATTCATCTACTGCGTTTTCTCCTGCAGAAGCTATATCCTCCGTAAGCTTTCCACGAATGGTTACATCTAAATGATATTTTCCACAGATCAGCAAGAGCTCCTTTTCTAGGACAGGGTCTAATTCCTCAATGGCCAATACTTCCTCTAAGCCTTCTAAAAACTCCAAAGCAAGTTTTTCTGGAAAAGGATGGGGTGTAGCAATCTTTAGGAGCTTGTAATCTGCCTCTAAACCACTTAAGACTTCTTTTGTATAGGTATAACTGACACCTGAAGTAATAATACCTACCTTTCCACTCCCCGTAAGGGTATTAAAACGATACTCTGAAAAATCTTCTTTCAGTTCTTTATTTCTAGCTTCTATCTTGAAATGGTTGCCATAGGTTAACCTAGGAAAAATAACCCACTTAGCATCCTTTATAAAGCCTTCTGGCACAATTCGTTTTCTATCCTCCGTCACTTCAATGCTTACACAGCTATGACAGACTCTTGTAGTAGGTCTAAAAAGTACAGGTGTCTGATACTTCTCAGAATAATTAAAAGCATCCTCTATCATTTCATAAGCTTCCTCTGCTGTAGCTGGGTCAAAGACGGGGAGCTTAGAAAAGATAGCAAAATGTCTGGTATCTTGTTCAGTTTGAGAAGATATGGGACCTGGGTCATCGGCTACCACAATTACCATACCTCCCTTAACCCCAATATAAGCTAAACTCATGAGAGGATCAGAAGCTACATTTAGTCCTACTTGCTTCATGGTTACCATAGTACGCGTTCCTGTATATGCTGCTCCTGCTGCTACTTCAAGAGCTACCTTTTCATTAACAGACCACTCTACATAGATATCCCCTGGGTTCTCTTTAGCTACTGTCTCTAATATTTCTGTAGAAGGTGTTCCAGGATAACCTGTTACAACTCCTACACCTGCTTTTATTGCTCCCATTGCTATGGCTTCATTACCCATCACTAGTTTCTTCATCGTATCCTTCCTTTCCTCTTAGCTTAGCCTATTTGTCTTTGTTGTTAGGCATAACTGGTGGGTTATATACTCTTGCTCAAATAATTGATTAAATTAAAAAACACTCATCCTAGATATTGACTATCTAGGACGAGTGTTGAACTCGTGGTGCCATCCTACTTCACAAGCTTTAGCTTGCCTTTTAACAGAATACTAACATATTCCTAAGCCTTTACGCAGCTCCTACGTCGTAGAATACTCAAAGCCTTAGCTCCTTTGACTACGCCCTCCGTGGTCCATTTAATGTCTTGCATCTCTATGGGACTCTCAGCTCCCCCACTCTCTGTTAGCGCATTTTACATTTTTATCTCCACATCTACAGTTTCAAAATATTCTTTCTTCACAATATATCATAATATTATACATTTGTAAATATTTCAGTCTTGGCTAAGTATAGAAAAAACTTCTTTTAAAGCAGGATAAATCCTTTTAAACTTTTGGTAACGTTCTTCATACTTAGCTACTAATTCTGGAGTAGGTTCAATGGTCTCAACGACTTTAACAAGCTTGGAGGCTGCTTCTTCTACAGATGCATATTCCCCACAGCCTACAGCTGCTAATATGGCACCTCCATAGCCTGGCCCTTCTTCACTTTCTATTATATCCAGCTTAATATTTAATATATTGGCAATCATCCGCTTCCAAAGTGGACTCTTTGCTCCTCCTCCACATATCTTGGAACGTTCAATCTGAATACCTAGAGATTTAGCAACTTCAAAGGAATCACGAATAGCAAAAGCTACACCTTCTAGAACAGCTTGTGTCATATCAGCTCGTGTAGAATCCATGGTTAAGCCAGTAAAGGTTCCTCGAGCAAAAGGATCATTTAAAGGGGAACGTTCACCCATGAGATAAGGTAAGAAAAACACTTTGTTTTCTCCCAATTGGGTGATGTTTTCTTGCTCCTTCTGATACTCCTTCGTTTCAATAATCGTATCCATCCACCACTTATTACAAGAAGCAGCGCTGAGCATACATCCCATTAAATGATAATGTCCATCTGCATGAGCAAAGGCATGAAGTGCATTATTTTTATCTACTCCAAAGGCTTTACTTGAAATAAAGATAGTACCTGATGTACCTAGTGAAATATTACATCTTCCCTCACCAACTGTACCTGTTCCCACAGCTGCTGCTGCATTATCACCTGCTCCAGCTATAATCTTAACCTGCTCACTTAAACCTAAAGCACTAGCTAATTCAGGCTTTAATGTCCCTACTACTTCATAACTTTCATAAATAGTAGCTACTTGATCTTCTGTAATACTACAAATATCTAGCATTTCCTTTGACCAACACTTATTCTTTACATCAAAGATAAGCATGCCTGAAGCATCTGAAACATCTGTGCAGAAAGAACCTGATAACTTATAAGCAATGTAATCCTTAGGTAACATAATCTTTTTAATACGAGCAAAATTATCTGGCTCATTGGCTTTTACCCAAAGAATTTTAGGAGCTGTAAAGCCTGTAAAAGAAATATTAGCTGTATAGTGGGATAGTTTTTCTTTCCCAATCACTTCATTGAGGTAATCACATTCTTTCGTCGTTCTTCCATCATTCCAAAGAATGGCTGGACGAATGACTTCATCCTCATCATCTAGAATAACGAGGCCATGCATCTGTCCTCCAAAGCTTATACCTGCAACCTGTGCTTTATCACATTCTGAAGTTAACTCCTTTAATCCTTCCATTACTGCATTCCACCAATCTTCTGGCTTCTGTTCTGACCAGCCAGGATGTGGGAAGTAGAGTGGATATTCCTTAGAAACTACTTTCTCAATCTTGCCATCAGCATTCATTAAAAGTAATTTAACAGCTGATGTACCTAAATCTATACCAATATATAACATATATTTACCTCCGCTCTTTTTACTCAAAAAAGCTGTTTTTATTTAAAAGGATTTTCGGTTGGGTACATCATACCTTTAGGTTGATTAAAGTTAATTTCATCAACTGGTACGCCTAAGTACTTAAATACTTCATAAAGAGGTTTACCAAAGTGTCCAAAGGCTACTGCGCCATGGTGTGGATAGTTCTTTTCAATTAAAACATGACGATAGAAACGTCCCATTTCTGGAATCGCAAATATACCAATGGCTCCAAAAGAACGTGTAGCTACTGGAAGAACCTCTCCTTGTACCACATAAGCACGTAATTTAGCATCAGAAGTACTTTGTAAACGGAAGAAAGTAATATCACCAGGAACGATATCGCCTTCTAATGTACCTTGGGTTACTTCTTCAGGTAAGTTTCTAGCCATAATCAGTTGATATTTCATTTCACAGAAAGATAGTTTACAAGCTGCTGTATTCCCACAGTGGAAGCCCATGAAAGTATCTTTTAATGTATAATCAAATTTACCTTTAATACCTTCTTCATACATATCACTTGGCACAGTATTATTAATATCTAATAAAGTGACTGCATCTTGGCTAATAACTGTACCAATAAATTCACTTAACGCACCATAGATATCTACTTCACAAGATACTGGGATACCACGTGCTGTTAAGCGGCTATTCACATAACAAGGTACACAACCAAACTGAGTTTGGAAAGCTGGCCAGCATTTTCCAGCAACTGCTACGAATTCTCTACTTCCCTTATTAGCTTCCACCCAATCTAGTAAGGTTAATTCGTATTGAGCAAGCTTGCTTAAGATTTCTGGTTTTTTGTTACCTGTACCCAGTTCTTTTTCCATATCTTTTACAACTTCTGGTATTCTTGGATCATTGAGGTGTTTGTTAAAAGCTTCGAAAAGGTCTAATTCAGAGTTCTCTTGGATTTCAACTCCTAAGTTATAAAGCTGTTTAATAGGTGCATTACAAGCTAAGAAGTCTTGTGGACGTGGTCCAAAAGTAATAAGCTTAAGGTTTCTTACAGCAACAACGGCACGTGCAATAGGTGCAAACTCATTGATCATAGTGGCACATTCACTCGCTGTACCTACTGGATATTCTGGTATGTAGGCTTTAAGGTTACGGAGCTTTAAGTTGTAGCTGGCATTAAGCATACCACAGTAAGCATCGCCACGGCCTTGGATCAGATTATCTCCTGTTTCTTCTGCAGCTGCTACCACCATAGCTGGTCCATCAAATTCTTTAATTAATAAGGTTTCTGATGACTCAGGTCCAAAGTTACCTAAGAAAACAACAAGCGCATTACAGCCTGCTGCTTTGATATCTGCAAGGGCTTTTCTCATATCTATTTCATTCTCAACACAAACTGGACATTCATAAATCTCACCATAGTTTTTGGTATAGGCTTCTACAACAGCTTTTCTTCTATTAACAGATAACTCCATAGGGAAACAATCTCTACTTACAGCAACGATAGCCATTTTTTCTTTAGGCATATTTTGTAAATTCATTTTAAATCCTCCTCATATTATTAAGTGTGATTAAATATATTTCATCTAGTTAATACCTAGATTTTTTAATATTAGAAGCTATTGGTTTTAAATAATTGAATAACACCTTATTACTCTACAGACACATTCTCTCCTACGAGCCCATTATAAGCTCCTGCTATTTGAGCTTCCTCATGAGCAATAAGCCATTTATTCTTAGCAACTAATAGGGGATCTTCTGGCGTTTTGTCTAAAGGACTTTCTAGGTCTGTATTGGTGTCTTTAGGAAGAATAACCACGTTTCTAAAGGGCTTGCCATCCACACTACAAGGGGCATAGTGAAGGGTTGTGGCATACATTTCTACCATTTCTCCAGCGGGTACAAAAAAGGCTTCGATTTTACTCGTGTCATATTTAAAGCCTTCTTCTATGTCTTGTTGTTTACCTAAAAGTAAAATAAGGTCTGTAGCTGCAATGCCAAATTCAGAGCTTCTGTGATATTCTACTGCATTTAAGGCACTATTGGTTCCATTGCAGTAACCTATCTGCATAGGAATTCCTCCAAACAAACTATCCTGCAATTCTTTTTTTATAGGTAATGCTTCTAAACTTGCTACAGAAGGATAATAAACGACTGCATCACTAGGTGCTTCTGTAGTATTCATAACGGATATAATGCTTTCTAAATCGTAATGTTTTGTTAGAACCCGTCCGTAGGCTTTAAAGCTGTCATCAAATACACTTAAAATCTTCATTTTACCTTCTCCTTTCTTAAAATTATAAAACAAAAGACAACTGCAAAATAATTTCTAATCCATTTTACAATTGCCATCTCATACTTCTATTATATAAAATCTATATTTATTTACTACCAAAAACTTATCTAATCAATGTCACTTTTTTGCCTTTTTTTCATTTCCTTTCTATAGTCACTAGGCAATAATCCATATCTTCTATAAAAGGTTTTAGAAAAACTTCTACTATCTGGGAAGCCATTATTTACAGCAATTTGACTGATACATTGATCCGTATTGCAAAGTTCCTTATAAGCAAATTCTACCCGTACATTTAAGAGATACGCCTTATAGTTAATACTTGCATATTTTTGAAAAATCCTAGAAAGGTAGGTCGGTGAAAAAGCAAACTGCTCGGCTACACTCTCTAACGTCAAATTTTCCCTATAATTCTCTTTTATGTATTTGATGATGTCTGATAGTTTGTCCAGGTTTTTATTTCTCTTTAATGTATCGCTGTCTACTTGAGTTTGCCTATATTTAGTAATGAGAATAAAAAGAAGTCTATAAAAGTAGCTTCTAAGCTCTAACTCATACCCATAGTTTTTTTGCCGATACACTCCATACATATTCTCTATCAGACTTTTTACCTCTTCATCCTTTTTGCCTTCGGGTGTCTTAAACAAGACATATTCCCTTTCTTTATAGCATTCCAGTACGTCATGGGGTATTTGAAGGACAAGGGTAAAGTTAGATAAAGGCGCATTAATGGAGTGAATTTCATTCGAATTGACAATAATGAAGTCTCCCTCTGATAAAGTATAAGGGGTGGAATTGACAAAAAAGTCAATTTCTCCCCTTAATACTAAAAAGATCTCAATGGAGCGATGCCAATGCTTGGCTACATTATAATTTCCATCTTTTCCTTCAAAAACAAATAATTTATAAGGTAAATTATCATTTGGAATGACTAATTCATGTTTAAAATACATCGTAATTCCCCTTTGTCATAAAAGTTAAACCTTACTCTATATTTTAACATAATTCTTCATTACCTGAAATGAGGATTTATTTACCTAGTAATGCTTTGGCCTGGTTCATTACATTTTCTACAGTAAAACCATTTTTCTTAAAAATAAGTTCTGCTGGCGCAGATTCTCCAAAGTTGTCCATGGCAATCACTTGGCCTTCAAGTCCTGTGTATTTATGCCATCCAAAGCTAGATGCTGCTTCTACTGCTATTCTCTTCACCTTATTGGCTGGTAAAATAGCTTCTTTATAGGCTTTAGGTTGTTTTTCAAATACATCCATAGAAGCCATACTAATAGCTGTGACCTTGATCCCCTCTTCTATAAGCTTTTTAGCAGCTTGTTCTACAAGGTGTACTTCTGAACCTGTTGCCATTAAGATAACTTCTGCCTCCTGAGGTTCTACTCCCCCTACAACATAAGCTCCTTTTTTAGCCTCTACACCTGTTTTCTCAAGATAAGGTAAGTTTTGTCTAGAAAGAACAATGGCTACAGGCTCCGTTTTGCTATTTAATGCGTACTCCCAAGCTGCAACGGTTTCCTTTGCATCTGCAGGTCTAAAAGTTACTATGTTTGGTGTACTACGAAGCATAGCAAGCTGTTCAATAGGCTGATGGGTAGGCCCATCTTCTCCTACGCCAATGCTATCATGAGTCAGCACATAAGTAACAGGTAATTTCATGAGAGCTGCAAGTCGCATGGGATTTTTCATATAATCACTAAATACGAAGAATGTAGAACAGAAAATCTTAAGGCCGCCATGTAATGCTATACCATTTGATATAGCACCCATTGCATGCTCACGAATACCAAAATGGAGGTTACGTCCTGAGTAGTCCTCCCCACTAAAATCACCTTTGTCATTCATGTAAGTTTTTGTAGAAGGTGCTAAGTCAGCTGAACCACCTATAACATTTTCTACTACACTTGCCATATGATTAATGACTTCAAAGGAAGCTATACGTGTGGCCATCGTTTTAGTGACATCTGTATACTTCTCATAGATTCCTAAGTTTATTTCCTCTTTGCTATGCCATACTTGCCATTTCTCAGCTAACTCGGGATAGGCTTTTGCATAAGCTGCAAAAAGCTTATGCCATTCTTCTTCTTTAGCTTCTCCTTGGTTATTGAGTTCATTGATATGGGCTTTCACTTCATCTTCTACAAAGAAAGCTTGATCATGATGACCTAAGCAGGCTCTCATTTCTGCTATATTCTCTACACCTAGAGGTTCACCATGAGCTGCTGCCTTTCCTTGCTTTTTAGGACAGCCATAACCGATTTGTGTTTTGATTTCAATAAAGCTAGGTTGATCTAAATTCTCTTTTGCCTTTTCAAGAGCTTTTGCAATAGCCTCTGTATCATTGCCATCCTCTACTAAGAAAGTCTCAAAGCCTTGAGCTTCAAAACGTGCCCTCACATTTTCTCTAAAAGCAATTTGAGTATTGCCTTCAATGGTTATGTTATTAGAATCATAAAGTACAATGAGTTTTCCTAACTTTAAAGTCCCTGCCAAAGCTGCTGCTTCGTAAGCAATCCCTTCCATCAAACAGCCATCACCAACCAAGGTATAGGTATAATGGTCTACAATAGGATAGCCTTCTTTATTAAATTCAGAGGCTAAATGTTTTTCTGCCATAGCCATTCCCACTGCCATAGCAATACCTTGTCCTAAAGGACCTGTTGTTGCCTCTACCCCAACAGTATGACCATATTCAGGATGGCCTGGTGTAAGGCTTCCTTCTTGGCGAAAATTCTTTAAGTCTTCTGTTGTTAAACCATAATTAAAAACATGCAATAAGGAATAAAGTAAAGCTGAGCCATGTCCTGCTGAGAGAATAAAACGATCTCTATTTTCCCATTTAGGATTTTTAGGATTATGGGCCATGGTAGACCATAAAGTATAGGCCATAGGTGCAGAACCAAGAGGTAATCCAGGATGTCCAGAATTCGCTTGTTGTACAGCTTCTGCTGCTAATACACGAATGGTATTAATTGTTCTTTCTTGTATCTTCATACTTCATCTCCCTCTCTACTTTTTAAGTGCCTATTAGTTAAGCTTTTGTTCTAGACCTTCCCAGTCTTTAAGGAATCTTTGAATACCAATATCTGTAAGAGGGTGTTTTGTCATTTGAACAATAACATTATATGGCACTGTAGCAATATGTGCACCTGCTTTGGCTGCATCAACAACATGAAGAGGACTACGTACACTTGCTGCAATGATCTCTGTTTCAATCTCATGAATAGCAAAGATATCTGCAATATCTCTTACTAATTGCATACCTTCTGCTCCTACATCATCGAGTCTACCTAAAAATGGACTAACATAAGTTGCACCTGCACGAGCAGCAAGTAAGGCTTGTGCTGCTGAGAAAATTAAAGTAACATTGGTACGAATACCCTTTGCTGTTAATTGTTTGGTTGCTTTTAAACCTTCTTCTGTCATAGGTAATTTGATAACAATATTTTTATGAATCTTAGCCAGCTCTAATGCTTCTTCTACCATTTTAGTTGCTTCAAGAGAAATAACCTCTGCACTAATCGGTCCATCTACAATTTCTACAATTTCCTTAATAACCGATTTAAATTCTAAACCTTCACGTGCAATGAGAGAAGGATTGGTGGTTACACCACAAATCACACCTAAGTCGTTAGCTTTACGAATTTCCTCAGTATTGGCTGTGTCTACAAATAATTTCATTTCTAATTCCTCCTAAATAGTCGTATTGATTTTTCATTTCATCATGTCTTTTATTAATAGTGTCATTATGTTGTCCGTACAAGTTGATTGTACTATCAATTATTCTATTTTTCAACTATTCTAATGAATTTTAGGCTTAAACTTATAAAAAAATGACTCATAACCTGCTCCCATACAACTGAAGTGGAGCTTACCATTATTTTGTACATAGGCTACTGCTTT
>JAEYNQ010000080.1 GCA_023412455.1 Bacillota bacterium | reverse complement strand
CACCTTGTTTGGACTTACTATTGTATTTCTGTACAAGTGCAAAGACCTCATCCTCTCCTACCAGATTATATCTACCTTCTGGGAGTTTTTCATTATGATTTTTTTGAATAAATCCCTTAATTTCTTTTTCATATTTAACTAATTCAGAGTACTTTCCTAGATTATCCAACTTGTCTACAATCACTGTCTCTCCACTCCTTGTCAAGTTACTATTGGCTTTTGTAAAACTCCTCTTAATATTATTACTTATCAAACTTTTATTCAATGAGTCTATAGATTTGCCCTATCATCCCAAATAGCTTAATAACATAATCGGCTGCATAATAGCTCCCCCTGGATCTAAAACGTTATCTGCCTGTTTCTCAGTTCATCTTACACCATTTATAAAGGAGAAAAGCTCCTCTTGATACCGTTCTGGTTCATCCCAAAATGTAGCTAAATGATTAGATTTTTTAAAGGTTACAAGTGTTTTTCTATCATGAGGAATAGCCTTAAAAATGGCTTCTCCTATATAATATGGACATACTTTATCCACCTTGCTATGAAATAAAAGAGTTGGGGTATTACTCGCCTTGACTCTTTCAACCTGATCCACACTTTGAAAAGAATAGCCATATACTAATTTGCAAAATGTACTCCCCAAGGATGCTAAACTCTTTCCAAGTAACGGCATCTTATTTTTTGATATCTTCCATCCCTGTACAACCCCTACTACTTTCTAAATTTTATGTTTCATATCTTCTCCAAGTAGATAAATTTCAATTTTTCATTCACTTCTTCCTGCTTAAATGCTCTATATCCAAGTCTTTCATACATTCGAATATTTTTTTCACTCCGTGTACTTGTAAATAATTCATATCGCTTTTGAGGATAGTATTTTTCTACTTCAATAAGAAGCTTGGTTCCAATCCCCTTGCCTTGCTGTGCAGGGTGTACCATCAGTTTCCCAACATAAACGGTACCCTTATCATAATATATTCTAATGGACCCTATAATCACTCCATGATCATCTACCGCTTTGAGTATAATACCCTTCTCGTATTCTTTATACAAATCATCTAACGTTTGCTTTAATGGTGGAATATCCGTACTATTAAATAATTTTGCCTCACTCTGATAGGCTATGTATTGTAACTCAAGTATTCCATTTAAATCTTCTTTTTCAGCCTTTATGATTTTCATTTCACATCTCCATAATACTTACAACCTCATTGGTTGGTTTGGTGTGGTCACTTCATTCTACCAATAGTTATAAACTCTGTCCATTCTCATAAAAAGAATTTTTAAAATTAATTATTTATTATCATTCTAATAGCTGTAAAGTAGAATGACTCTTGTGGGTGTGAGATGATGATTTTCCTATAAAGAAACCCTATAGGTCTTATGTCTTCAAGACCTATAGGGTGAATGAGCGAAACACTTATTAAAATTTAGCTTTCTAGTTCTCTTTCCATTGGCGTTATGGTTTTTTCAGGAATACGATTTATGAGGCAAAAATAACTGTATAATTCCATTACTCTTTCTTCCTGCTCCGTTCCAACAGCCTTACAACATATTTCAAATAGAATTCGATGCATGGTGTCATTTTCAAAATACTTAAATGGTACTTTACCCCACTGGGCCGAAGTCAAATCTCTCTTAAAATAATGCCAAAATGACATTCTATTCTCATCAGCCAGTATCACATTATGCTTGTGATGCAATTTTATCTGTCCATCTTTATTTTCTTTTCCCCAATAAAATTCATGTACCATAGCGATTCCAATGATAGCTCTTTCATCCTCTCCCCCTTTTCCACAATCAGTCAGGAGAATAGCTGAATTCGGCTGAATATTTGAAGATACTCTTGGTTGCCCTTTCATATTTCCAGTTAAGATATATCCCGTATCAATATATTCCAAATCTTTGATTTCTTCTTCTGAAATAGCATATGCCACTTGTGATTTTAGTGGAATTCTCATTCTATACACACGGCTGCGATACTCACTTTCCTCTTCAAGCTTTTGTTTTCTTGCCTTAATCGTTTGCAGACGTTCCTCATTTAACTTCTCCATTTTCTTTTGAATGGAATGATTCTTTAATGTTAAATGCTGGGGAAAAGCGTCAGGGAACAAAAAGAGTTTCTGACTTTCTACAAAACAGACAGTAATACTATTTTCAGAAACCTCTGTTATCACCCCTTCCCCAAATCTCTTATGTTTTACTTCTTGTCCTAATAAATTCATAGCTCTCCTCCATAAAAGAAAAAAGCTTTTCTGCACAACACCTATGTGTCAACATTCCAAGCCTTTTATGTTGTTTTCGTTTACACTTTACTGTTATTGTTAAGATAATGTCTGTGACTACTGCTATCTTTCACTTATTCGCAACACCATCTCATCCCGATCTACCTGTAATATAATCTTATCGCTTATAAGTTCTGGAATATCTTTCACCTTAATCATATCTCCACTTTTTAGTCCATCAAGGTCAATGGTGATTGTATCAATCATATCATCTGGTAAAGAGGCATATGGGATTTCCATGAGCATTTTCTCCAGCTGCCCCTCAAACTTATCATCATTTTTAAGAAAAATATGAATGACGCTATTGACCTTTTCATCTGCCACTAATGCCTGGAAGCTGATGTGCAAAATTTCTCCTTTTAATGTATCCAAAGATTTTTCCTTGATTTGCACGGGAATCATCTGTCCTTCTACATTCAGTAAAAGCTTGCTTCCTTCACGTTTTTGACTAATCAATCTGCGTGCTACAGATTCTTCCAGCTGAATAGAAATAGACTCCGCAAGGTTTTTGCCAAACACGCTTCCTGGGACCATTCCGAGACGTCTCATCCTCTTTGCCTTTACAGCAAAATCACGCTTTTGAACACTAATGTTTTCCATTTTTTATTTCCTCCTTATATTTGTTATTTATGTCTATTTGCCGCCTTAAACGTTACAAATAACAGTCCCTATAAACTACCTTCTTGCCAAACCTATAAAAAAAGAAGAACTCTCCATACAACGCTACTAAGCGTAATATCAAAAGCCCTTCTTTAAGACGGTTCTTTTTTATTTCATTTGATTGTCTAAATGTAGTATAACACTAATCGCAACAAAAAGCAAATTTCAAAATTTTTGACTATTAATCCCTTGTTTCTTGTTTTATAGGGTTGAAAAAGCCTGTTCCAAATCTGCAATAATATCATCAATGTGCTCTGTACCAATAGATAAACGAATCGTATTATCTTTGATTTCCACCTCTTCAAGCTCCTCCTTAGTCAACTGGCTATGGGTAGTAGATAAGGGATGGATCACAAGGCTCTTCACATCTGCCACATTGGCAAGAAGTGAAAATATCTTTAAGTTATCAATAAATCGCCAAGCTTCTTCCTGGCCTCCCTCTATTTCAAAAGTAAAGATCGATGCGCCACCATTTGGGAAATAACTCTCATATAACTTATGATTGGGATGTTCTGGCAAGGATGGATGATTCACTTTCCTAACTTTGGGATGGTTTGCTAAATACTCCACTACTTTTTTAGTATTCTCTACATGTCGCTCTAACCTCAACGATAATGTTTCCACCCCTTGTAGCAGTAAAAAGGCATTAAATGGAGAAATCGCTGCCCCTGTATCCCGAAGCAAGATAGCTCTAATGTAAGTTACAAAAGCTGCAGGACCCACTGCATCTGCGAATGACACGCCGTGATAGCTTGGATTGGGTGCTGCAATATTGGGATACTTGCCGCTTGCTTTCCAGTCAAACTTCCCAGAATCTACAATAATACCACCTAA
This sequence comes from Bacillota bacterium, assembly GCA_023412455.1. GTDB lineage: Bacteria > Bacillota > Clostridia > Lachnospirales > Cellulosilyticaceae > Sporanaerobium. Next base: position 2,032 of record JAEYNQ010000080.1, on the reverse strand, counting down.
CGTTGTTCCATGACCTCCAAGAAATTTTGTGGCAGAATGGATGACAATATCCGCACCATGCTCGATGGGACGAATTAAGAAAGGTGTACCAAAGGTATTATCAATGGCCAAGGGTAATCCATGCTTATGCGCTATTTCTGCAATGGAATCAATATCTGGTATATCTGAGTTGGGATTACCCAGTGTCTCAAGGTAAATCGCCTTGGTGTTTGGCCGAATGGCTGCTTCTAACTCCTCCAGATTATGCACATCTACAAAGGTGGTCTTCACACCAAACTGTGAAAGGGTATGCTCCAGCAAATTGTAGCTTCCACCATAAATCGTCTTCTGTGCCACTATATGATCTCCTGCTTGGGCTAATGCTTGAATCGTATAAGTAATGGCTGCTGCGCCACTTGCTAATGCTAGTGCAGCTACACCACCTTCTAATGCAGCTACTCTTTTCTCCAATACATCTTGCGTTGAATTTGTCAGCCTCCCATAAATATTCCCTGCATCTGCCAGTCCAAATCTATCTGCTGCATGTCTGGCATTGCGAAATACATAAGATGTTGTCTGATAAATAGGTACTGCTCGTGCATCCGTTGCACTATCTGCCTCTTCCTGCCCTACATGAAGTTGTAATGTCTCAAATTTGTATTTACTCATATTATTATACCTCTCTTTCAAATTTTCTTTTCTAATAATAAACTCATTATATTTTATATTATTAGAATTGTATAATACACTTAGATAATACTTTGTTATAAGAATTAGTTATAACAAAGTGCTTTCCTTTCATCAAAAAAGAGTATACAGCCCTACGCCCTATACTCTCATCATCTATTACTTATCCCCATATTCTTTTAATATTTTTATATACTCCTCACCCCAGATGCTAAGTGGCATACCTTTTCGTTTTACATAACCAATGGTCATAGTATCCTCCGTATCAAGAGGCACAGACACATATTTCCCACCATTTAAATCTTCACATATAATTCCGGAACAAAGTGTGTAGCCATTCATTCCTACCATCAAGTTTAACATCGTTGCTCGATCATTGGCCTTGATGATTTGCTTGTATTCCAACGTGCTAAGTACTTCTTCAGCAAAATAAAAAGCGTTTTTATCTCCCTGTTCAAAAGATAGACAAGCATACTCTTTCAGTTCATCAAAACTAATAATGGAATGATTCGCCAGTGGATGTTCTTTGCTCAAATAAACAGAAATACCACACTCAAACAGTGGGAAGAATTCTAGTTCATTCTCCGAAAATATCTTGTTCATCACTTGCTTATTAAAATCATTGATGTACAAAATGCCCATTTCACTCCGATAATTCTTGACATTATCAATGACTTCATAGGTTTTTGTTTCATGGATAGCCAGCTCAAATTCGCTTAAAGTGAACTTCTTTGCCAACTTAATGAATGCTTCCACAGCAAAAGAATAATGCTGCATGGAAACACTAAATTTTTTCTTTTCCACCTTATTATCTATAAAGCGTTCTCCAATTAAATGATTAAGTTCTACCATTTGCCTGGCATAACGCAAAAATTCTTCGCCTTCCGTAGTAACAAGAATTCCTTTGTTACTGCGAATAAATAGTTCGATATGTAGCTCTTCTTCCAAATCTTTAATTGTACTGGAGAGGGCCGGCTGCGAGACATATAACTTCTCCGCTGCCTTATTCATAGATTTTGTCTCAGCAATGGTGACCACATATAATAATTGAGTTAATGTCATGAACTATCACCGTTCCTTCATATTTTTTTGCTTATAAAACACTATCACAATTCATACAATTTTTCTACTAAGTAGCTGTCATAACAAGGCTAGATTCAAATAGCCTATACCATTTATATCCTATCAAAAAGAAAACCTCTCTAGCTAAAAATGGCAGCTTTGTTCTCATTGTTACATATTTTGTGGTTGGTGTAGGAGAGCTATAGGCTACTATACCAACATCCTTTGCCAATAGCATGGCACGTTTCATATGTAATGGATCGCTCACTATTATGGCAGTAGAATACCCATAAGTATCCATTAT
>JAEYNQ010000068.1 GCA_023412455.1 Bacillota bacterium | reverse complement strand
CAGAGATTGCTGTTTTAGTAGGCTATTTGCCACAACAGCTTTCAGATACTGAACTTCTTGAAATAGTTCAAAAGGCTATTTTAGAAGTCAATGGGACTTCAATGAAGGACATGGGAAAAATCATGGCAATTCTCACACCACAAGTGAAGGGAAGAGCAGATAATAGTCAAGTAAGTCGCATTGTAAAAGAATGTCTAACTAAAAAATAAGCTTTTAGCTTAACTCATAAAAAGTCACTAGATTCATCTAGTGGCTTTTTATTGTTCTGGTGAGTCTATTAAGTCTATTGAGACTGTAAGATTTTTACTATAAAAGTCCTATACGTAATGACCATCCTAAGAACTAGAGCAAATTCAATAAGAAGTATGAGCTGCTCCTTGGATATATAGGTTATATACGTTTCTTTTAATATTTTATTTTTTTATTTTTTTAATATTTTATACATTTAAACATTACTCTCTCTCCCTTTTTTCTTATTATTATATAACCCCCCACAGATAATAGTAAATTATCTGTGGGGGGGGTTGCTATTAAATACTTAAATATGTTATCATATATGTATTGGTTAACTATAGTTAACCAATACATATATGATAAGTTAACCTATTAAATTAAGTTAACTATTTAGGATAAGTTGATATTAAATATAAAATTTAAAGAGAGAGGAGGTTCATCATGGGTGATGTAACATTTGGGGTAAAAGTATCTGAGGAAATGAAGAATGAACTCAGTGAGCTCATGAAAAATAGTACACTGAGTGGCAAAGAGTTTATGCAGATGCTTCTTACCAGCTATAAACTAGAAGAAAGAAAGCGCTCTAATGAATGGATAGAGAGTGAGGTCAGCGAGTTGCAGTTTCTATTGCAACGCATTCAAAATTTGTATTTAAATATGAATGAGAAGGCAGAGGTTCGCTTGCAAGCACAGCTTCATGAAAAAAGGGAAGAAATAGAGCAATTTAAAAAAGGACAAGAGGAATTACAGAAAAGGCTAGAAGAGGAACATCAACAACTTCTAAAAAAAGAAGAAGCGTTCCACTTAAAAGAAGAAGCTTATAAAACCCTAGAAGAGACTTCTAAACAGAAGGAGAAGTCTTTACAAGAGGTGAAACAACAACTTACCAATGTTCAGCTTCTTCAAAGTAAATTTGAGGAAGAAATTGAAAGGTATAAAGAAAAGATTGAGAGCTTACAGCGGTTAGAACGAGAAATAGATGAACGGAATGAAGAAAATACAAAACTCAAAACACGTAATGATGAGTTGGCTTCTGAAATATGGTTTTTAAAAAGAGAATTAGAAAAAGGAGAAGAGGAAAAAAAGTATGTACTGTCTAAATGTGAGGATGAACTTAGACAGCTTCGTAGTGCTCACGCCTTAGAGCTTAAAAATAGTCTTCTTGAACTCAAACTTAGTAGCCAGGAAAAGATTCAACTTTTAAAAGAGGAAAATCTTAGATTGCAGCAAGATTTCAGTGCCAAGTTAGAAGCCTTGTATGGGACACGTCAAGAATAAAAGCTATAAATAATAAAAAATGTTGAATTTTGTGGGCTTAGGTGGTATACTCGTAAATTGGAAAAGGAGTGTATACAATGAACAAGAATTATTTGAGCCCACTAGAAATTACAGAGTATACAATTGAAGGTGGTATGAACAAGGTTAACCGTTCTTTTAAAATAGTCTTTTTAATGGCTATTATGGCAGGAATTTACGTCGCATTAGGTGCCTTTGCCTCATCTGTCGCTGCCCATGATATTACCAATAAGGGAGTTGCTAAATTAGTAACAGGAGCAGTCTTTCCTATTGGATTAATGTTTGTTGTTATCAATGGAGCAGACCTTTTTACAGGAAACTGTTTAATCGCTGTTTCTTGCCTGCATAAACGCACCACACTTATGGGATTTGTAAAGAATTTAGCCATTGTTTTATTAGGAAACTTTATAGGAGCTGTAATTATTGCCTTCTTAGTAGCCAATAGTGGCTTACTGTCAATGAGCGATAATCGTTTTGGAGCTTATGTTCTAAAAACAGCTGTCAGCAAAACGACCTTACCTTTTACACAGGCCCTTTGCCTTGCTATTTTATGTAATATTTTTGTATGTGCAGGCATTTGGATGATTTATGGTGCTAAAGATGTTACAGGTAAAATCCTTGCGGGTTTTTTTGCAATCTTTGCTTTTGCTATTAGTGGGGCAGAACACGTTGTAGCTAATATGTACTATGTTCCTCTTGCCCTTTTAACCAAAGGAAATGTGGCATTTGCAGAAGCAGCTCATTTAACTGCAGTTCAGGTCGAACATTTAACTTGGGGTAGCTTTTTCGTAAACAATGTCTTACCTGTAACCATTGGGAATATCTTAGGTGGTCTTTTCATTGGTATAATGTATTTTATGATTTATAAAAAAGATTTAAAGGCAAGTAATTAAGCATAAAGGACTGGTTTATTATTTCTTCTAAAGTCTGTTTTCTAGAAAATTAGACACTATGAAAGAAAATTTTATAGCCAGTTCTTTTATTTATTTAAGATCGATGATCCATTTACACTGGAAGCTATTGTTTTATAGAAAGAGAAGAAAGAAGGAGAAGAACATGCCTATTTATGAAGCCATTCAATACTTTATCACTTCCTTAGAAACACAACAACTTTCGCCTCATTCCATCAGGGCGTATACTCAAGATCTAGAGCAATGGTACAAAAAGTTAGATACCCAAAAGACATTAGACCAGTTAGAGTTTAGAGACTTTCAAACTTATTTTATGTGTATTAATCAATTAAAACCCAGTTCTTTAAAAAGAAAAAGGGTCGTTCTCCATCGCTTTTTAGCTTTTTGTTATAAAAAACGTTTGTGTAAAGAAAAACTCTATGAATATATTGACCCCATTAAGGCTAAGAAAAATCAAGCACCAAAAGAGATATTAAGTAAAGAAGATATAGAAAAGCTCTGGAGTTATTTAGACCAAGAAATCAAAAAAAAGGCCCAAACCCTTGAAAGTAGTTATGAGCAGACCAATTATTATTATGCTATTCGTAACCGATTAATTATAGGCCTGCTTCTTTACACTGGTGCTCGAGCCAATGAGATCGTTCAACTGAAAAAGCAGGACGTTCAATTAGAAACGGGCCACATCACTCTCCTCACAAAAGGCCACAAATATAATCAAATTCCTATACATAAAGCTTTAAAAGAGATATTTATGACTTATAATGACCAACTCCAAGTCATTCAAGACAAAGATTTACTCCAATTTATTGAGAGTGAGTATTTATTTCCTAGTCGCGTTCAACCTCATACTTCCATTACCACTCGTACGCTTCATGATCTAATGAATAAACTCTCGGAGATACTAGGCCGTCATATTCATGCCCATTTATTTCGCCATACCTTTGCTTCTTATTGTATTGCTGCCCATATGGACATCTCCACCATTTCCTCTTTAATTTCTCATAGTAACCCTTCTATTACACTCTCAATCTATACCCACGAAATAGATGCCCACAATAAAGAAGAACAGCTTAAAAAGCTTCCTTCTTTTACCGAATAAGCTTCTTTATAAAAGGAAGCTTATTTTTATAAGGGGGGTAACGTAGAGGAAGTTCATAGGGCGAACTTATAAGTATGGATTTCTCATGAGAAAAGGTTTGGAAACTATGATAACCATGATATTGGCCCATACCACTATAACCCGTTCCTCCAAAAGGTGCATAAAGGCTTGTTACATGTAAAATGGTATCGTTAATACAGCCACCACCAAAAGAAAGATGCTTTAATAAATAGTCTAATCGTTTTTTATCTTGCCCAAATAAATAACAAGCTAAAGGCTTAGGATAACGCTGTATAAAACGCAAAGCACCTTCTAGGCGTTTAAAAGGAATAATTGGTAAAATAGGGCCAAAGATTTCTTCTTGCATACAGGCATCATAAGGTGTTGCCGGATAGAGCAAAGTAGGTTCGATATAAAGGTCATCTGTATTAAAATGTCCCCCGTAATAAATTTTATCTTCATCGATTAATTGAAGTAAACGAACATAATGGGCTTCATTAATAATCCGCGTAGAATGAGAGGTATCGTGGTAACTCTTTATTAGTATCTTTTTCATATTAGCAAGTAAGTCTTGGACACAATTTTCATGGACAAGTACATAGTCAGGTGCCACACAAGTTTGACCGGCATTAAGAAATTTCCCCCATAAAATACGTTTGGCAGCTAACATCAGATCCGCATCATAATCTACTATGACAGGGCTTTTTCCTCCCAATTCTAGAGTAACGGGAACGAGGTTTTTACTGGCCTTTTCCATGATTTTTTTAGCCGTTTGTATACCACCTGTAAAGAAAATATAATCCAAAGGATAATCTAAGAGACTGGCACTTAAAACAGAGTCTCCTTCTATAAGTTGTACATAATAAGGAAGAAAAGTTTTATGAAAGATTTTTTTAAGAACCTTATTCGTATGAGGCGTGTACTCAGAAGGTTTTAAAATACAACAGTTTCCAGCAGCTAAAGCACCAATAAGGGGGGCTAAAGCCAGTTGAAAAGGGTAGTTGAAGGGGGAATAGATCAGACAAACACCATAGGGCTCCTTATAAATTCGCAGGTTACTATTAAGGAGTGGCAAAACTCCCGGAGCCTTTTTGGTTTTTGCCCAGCTTTTTAAATGAGTAAGCACATGATTAAGTTCAGCTATGACCGTATAAATCTCTGTCATATAGGTTTCAAAAGCTGGTTTCTTAAAATCTTTATAAAGTGCTTGTACAATCTCTTCTTGATGTGCTAAAATTTGTTTTTTTAAACGCTGTAAATACTTAAGACGAAAGGGTATATCATACGTATACCTTTTATAAAAAAAGTTGTGCATTTCTTGAATTTTTTGGGATAAATCGTGCATAAGTCACCTCATTTATTTCATTTTCAGCGGAACACATCGTGTGATACGAACTATTATTGATTTTAACAACTCCCTTTATTTACATCATACAATAGTTTGCAGATTTGCAAATGATTCCTTCTTATAGAAGTATAGCATTAAGGGCAAGCTAAGAATATAACTATTATGCTATAGGGGGATAAAAAATGTATAAAAAAGCGATGTCTATTCTACTCATTTTAATAATAGCCTGTCCATTAACACTTTATGGGAAGTCCAAGACAAGTCGAGATGTACCTGGCACTGCTATTTTTGTTATGGCTGAAAGGCCAACTATTCTTGTAGAGACCCGTGTATTTAAAAGAGAAAGTCCTGAACTTAGCTTACGCTTAGAAGTACCTCAAATAAAAGGTATACCCAATAAAAAATTCGAAAAAAAACTTAATAATGAATTATTGCAAGATGCACTTCAAACCCAAAAGACAGCCATTGAAACAGCAGCAGCCTATAATAAAGATCTACTAAGCGATGGCCTTCCTCCTATTAAATTTGAAAGAATAAAAAGTTATTCCATTCATGATGCACCTTCTCCTTATTTAGTATTAAGCCTTTTTGAATATCAATACAGTGGTGGAGCACATGGGATAAGTTACCAAAAATATTTAGTACTAGATGCTGTTAAAGGCAAAAAAGTGAGTTTAAGTGATTTGTTTAAGGAAAATACAGATTATATTACACTTATTAACACAGAAATCAAGGGTCAAATGAAAGAAAGAGAAGCTCAAGGTGATTATTTCTTCTCTGGAGCTGAAGGCTTTACAAGTATTTCAGAGAATCAGGTTTTTTATCTTAATTCACGTGGAGAAATTGTTATTGTTTTTAATATTTATGAGATTGCACCTTATGCAGCAGGTATTATTGAATTTACTATTCCCAATGCAGTTGTCAGGCCTTACCTCAAATAGCCGTATAAAATATTTTTTATGACATTAAAAATTGTAACTTATTTAAAAGTAGTGTAAGATAGAATAAGAGAATAAATAAGAAAGGAAAACGGTTATGGAATTACGTTATTCTTCATCACATTTTTCTCCTAAAAAAAGAAGAGGAAAAAAAATAATTTTTAGTCTTTTTTTCATTTGCCTATGTATTTTAGGCTACTATTTACTACGGGCTTCAGCAAGTTATGAAACCCCTCCTTTAAACGGAAAATGGAAGTCTCAAGAAACAGGAAAAGTGCTTACCTTTACAGATACAGGAGAAGTATTAAAGGAGGATGCAACACTTTTAGGAAATTATCGTATTCTTTCTCCAGGTGAGATGGAATATACTCTAAATGATAAAACCTTTAGAATGAGTTATAGTTTAGAAGGAAGACAGCTTCAATGGGGAGAAAAGGGACAGCCCTATGAGACTTTTATAAGAAAATAACAGCCAATGCTTGATTGGCTATTTTTTAGTGAAATAAAATGATACTTTTCCCATAAAAAAGGAGTTAAAAAATGAGTGGACTAAATCAAATGGAACGCGAGGCTATTTATGAACAAGCTTATAGAAGTGGAAAATCTGCATGGAGTAGTCAAATGTTTAGGGGTGAGTCAGGATACCTTAAAGCACTTAATAACATTGTACAAACACCAGATGTCGCATCAGAGGTTTCTCTTGGAATTATTGACATCCCCATTGATAAGATTATAGGAACTTATACCCATTCACGTAGTATTTCCTTTGCTCAGAATTTTATGCCTTTAATGCAGCCTAATTCAGAGTTTGCTTCAAAATGGACATCTCTTTATGCCCATCATATTCAAGATGGAATTACTGACCCCATTAAAGTGTACGAATATCTTAATCGTTTTTATGTTATAGAGGGGAATAAACGTGTAAGTGTATTAAAGTTTGTAGGTGGAACCACTATACGAGGTACTGTCATTCGTTTAGTCCCTAAAAAAGATAGTGAAGACAAAAAAAATAGTATCTACTACGAATTTATGGATTTCTATAAATACACAGGAATTAATACCATATGGTTTTCTGAAAAAGGTCGCTTTCATGAACTACTTAACTATATACAAGAATACAAGGAACATATACCAGAAGAAGAATATACAAAGGCTTTTTTATCCGATATTTATCGACCTTTTAGGCAGGTTTATTTAGAAGAAGGTGGCCAAAAATTAGATATGACTACAGGCGATGCCTTTCTTGCTTATATTAAAGTCTATGGTCTTCCTTTAGAAATAACCCCAGAAAAAGATGAGGAAAACATTAAGAAGTTTATGGCGGAATTAAAAATCATGGAAAAGGAAGCCAGTAATGTCAAAACAGATGCTATCCCAAGTCCCAAAAAAGGCGTATTAAGTTCTCTTACAGAATTAATGATACCTAAAAAAGTGCTTAAAATTGCATTTGTTTATGCCCGATCACCTAAGCAGTCTGGTTGGGTTTATGCCCATGAGTTAGGAAGGTTACATATTAACGATTGTTTTAAACAGCAAATCATTACTAAAAAGGTGGAAGATGTACCTGAAAACGATGAAGCCTATGAGACGTTAGAAGCTTTAGCAAAGGAACATTTTGATATTATCTTTACCACTAGCCCCACCTTTGTAGCGCCAGCTCTAAAAGCAGCTATAGCCTATCCTCATACTAAGTTCTTTAACTGTGCGGCAACCCATTCCTATAAGTCTTTAACCTTGTATTATGGGCGAATTCATGAGCCACGCTATTTATTAGGAATGATTGCAGGTGCTATGACCCAAACCAATACTATTGGTTATGTAGCCCCTTATCCTATCTCAGAAGTTGTAAGTAGTATTAATGCCTTTACCTTAGGTGCTCTCGCCGTTAATCCTTATGTTAAAGTTAAGGCGATGTGGACTTATAGGTGGGATAATCCAGAAGGTGGACTACATGTGGCCCAGCGCCTTAGAGAGGAAGGAGCAGATATTATTTCTAATGAAGATTTACCTATTCCTGGAGATAGTTCAAAAACCTATGGTGTCTATAAAGTAGATGAAGCTACTGAAGAAAAGACACACTATGCTATGGCTATTTGGGATTGGGGTGTCTTTTATGAACGAGTGATTCAAAATATTTTAAATGGAACATGGAAAGCCATCCACGAAGAATCCGATAACCCCCAAATTCCTATGAACTTCTGGTTAGGAATGAATATTGGAATGGTTGACTTACTCTATTCTAACCGTCAAATTAATCAACCCTTAAAACGCCTTATTGAAAATGTAAAAAAATCCATTATACGCAATGAATTTAATATTTTTGAAGGCCCCTTATATGATCAAAACCAAACATTACGAGTAAAATCTAATGAAACCCTAGATTATGAAGATATTATTCATATGGATTGGCTTATACAAGGTGTGGAAGGAAAGCTTCCTGATATTAAAGATTTAAAACCAACAGACCCTTTTTCTTATATGAGAGGGCTTATTAAACACTAAAAAGGTGCTTCCTTTAAGGAATCACCTTTTCTATATCTAAAATATAATAATTATAACCATTAATTAGAGTCGTCATATCATGATTTAAAATACGTTGAGCATTACAAGAATAGGTAAAGTGATTGTGCCCATATAAATGATACTTAGGCTTTAATGTTTCATAAAGCATATAAAATGCATTAAATCCCTTATGACAAGCACTATGGGGATCATCTCCTAAGTATAGGGTGGGAGAGTGGGTTACTAATATGTCAATGGGGCCTTTAGCAACTTTGACCAACTTTTTAACCCGTTTTTCCATTTGAACTTCAGTATATTGATGAGGCCCCCCTGTATACTCTATAGATCCTCCTAAACCAGCTATACGGAGCCCTTTAAATTCAATAACCGAATCTTCTAGACAATCACAGCCCTCAGGAGGAGTTTTTGCATAGGTTTTATCATGATTACCATGGACATAAAAAACAGGGATAGCCAGCATCGTTACTAAAAAAGAAAGATAGGAAGCCTTCAAGTCCCCACAAGAAATCACACAGTCAATATCTTTAAACTTATTTTTATCAAAATAGTCCCACAAATAATTACTCTCAATATCGGACACGATGAGTATTTTCATTTATTCCATCCTTCATATCGTCAAAATTTGTTGTATTTATTTAAATTATACACTAAAAGATGTAAGTTGCCTACTTTAAATAAGAACAAGTTTGTAGAATGATGATGGAAAATATCTTTTGTTTCTTTACTGCTTTTTATAAATTGAAGGCATGTTCAACTTTTCATTATCATATATATATTGTAGACAAGTTAGGGGGATGAAACAATGTATAAATGTATAAATAAAAAAGTTGTCCTATCCTTTTTTATAACCCTTTTATTAACAAGCCTTTGGTTTTTAAAGGATTTTCATTTATTTTGGATAGAGACAGGCACCGATTGCACACGAGTAACTATTAATTTTTTATTTCCAATGGTGCAAGAAAAATTAGAGGATTCCTTAGAAATAGTCTATGAGCTTCCTTATAACGCCCAGTTTGAATATGAGGTGAAGTGGCTAACACCTAGTGTAGTTGAAATGAAGTTTAAAGAACAAAGCCTTATAAAGGGACAAAGTGTACAACTTCACATTCGTCATTTACCTAGCCACTTACCTTTTATCTCTAAAAGTGTAAATATACCACTTACTTTTAAGACCTCTGTTGAAATATTGGAACCACTAGAAGGAACCATCATTGCAACTGAAAGTCCTTTTTACGTTAAATTTAATACACCCATGAATAAGAATAAATTCCATCGGTATTTAGAATGTGATGCTTCTTTTTATATTAGACCACTTACCTATAAAAACAAACAAGGAAAAGAAGTAGAAGATCTCTCTTGTTATGTTTTTACACCGAAAGAAGCTTTAGAAGTAAACAGGCGTTATATTCTTTCATTTCGTAAAGGGATGCCTGCCCAATCAGGCGCATTACTAGAAATAAATCATTCTGTTACCCTGCAAACTGGTACTAAACCCATTATCTCCCACACCTATCCCAGTCATGAAAGTAAATGGATTGGACTTTATCCATGCTTTAAGGTAGAAACAGAGACGCCCGTTGTTGGAGGTACACTAGAAATTAACGGTGAGAAAATAAGTGGGAAGCTTCAATCACCTTATATGTTAACCTTTTTTACTGATAAAGTATTAGACCCTCATACAACCTATACCGCTAGTTTTCAAGTAGAAGCTGTAACAGGTGAAAAAAGTAAAAGGTGTACTCTCCACTTTACGACAGTAGACCTAGAAGATAATAGGATATGGCTAGAAGTTCAGGTTAATGAAAATCCTAAGGTGAAAGTATATAAAGGAACAAAAGTGATTAAGACAATGCCTTGTTCTTTAGGAGTAAACGAAAAGGGAACGCCTCTAGGAACCTATTACATTCAAAGTAAAGAAGATGTTTTTACAGCTCCTGATCTGCAAGAAGGAGCTAACTTTTGGCTTAGATTTACAGATACTTGTGGTTTCCAAGGACTTATTCGTGATAATTACTGGCATATAAAAAATCACGCCCCTAATCAATTAGGATATACTCAAACCTCAGGCAATATTCTTCTCAATGATGAAGATGCCCGTTGGCTCTATGAAAATGTACCTTTTAAGGCAATGGTTATCTTGCATAAATAGTGGGTATTCAAAAAAAATTTGCAGGATATAATGTTTAATATTGCAATTTTGCCATTTTATGTTAAAATACGAATTAACGGATTAATACACCGTATTTTATAAATACAGGAGGAACATTATGAGTTTTCGTACAGAGTATATGCAAGATTTAATGAGTAGAGTAGAAAAAAATCATCCAGCACAACCTGAATTCCATCAAGCAGTTAGAGAAGTTTTAATTTGCATGGAGCCAGTAGCTGAAAAACATCCAGAATATATAGCCGCAGGCATTTTTGAAAGAATTGTAGAACCAGAACGTGCTATTCTTTTCCGTGTATCATGGGTAGATGATCAAGGTAAAGTGCAAGTTAATCGTGGTTATCGTGTACAATTTAATAGTGCTATTGGGCCTTATAAAGGAGGCCTTCGCCTTCATCCATCCGTAAATCTTGGGGTTATTAAATTTTTAGGTTTTGAACAAATCTTTAAAAACTCCTTAACAGGCCTTCCTATGGGTGGTGGAAAAGGTGGAAGTGACTTTGATCCAAAAGGTAAATCTGATAATGAAATTATGCGCTTTTGTCAAAGCTTCATGACAGAGCTTGCAAAACATATTGGAGCAGATACAGATGTACCAGCAGGTGACATCGGTGTAGGTGCTCGTGAAATTGGGTATATGTTTGGGCAATACAAACGTTTAAAAAATGAATTTACAGGTGTTTTAACTGGTAAAGGATTGAACTATGGTGGCTCTTTAGTACGTACCCAAGCAACAGGCTATGGTTGTTGCTATTTTACTGCTGAAATGCTTGCAACACGTGGTGACTCTTTTAATGGTAAAGATGTAGTTATTTCTGGTTCTGGTAATGTAGCTATCTATGCAGCTGAAAAAGCTATGGAATTAGGTGCTAAAGTGGTTGCCTTAAGTGATTCTAATGGTTATATTCATGATCCTGAAGGTATTGATTTAGATGCTGTTAAACAAATTAAAGAAGTAGAAAGAAAGCGTATCAAAGAGTACGTTAATACCCACCCTAGTGCAACTTATCATGAAGGATGTAATGGTATTTGGACAATTCCTTGCCAAATTGCTTTACCATGTGCCACACAAAATGAGCTAGATAAAGAAGCTGCTCTGACACTTGTTAAAAATGGTGTCCTTGCAGTAGCAGAGGGTGCTAATATGCCATCTACTCCAGAAGCTGTTGATGTTTTCTTAGAAAATAAAATTTTATTTGCACCTGGTAAAGCTGCCAATGCAGGTGGTGTAGCTACATCTGGCTTAGAAATGTCTCAAAACAGCATGCGTTATAGTTGGACATTTGAAGAAGTGGATGAAAAATTAAAGGGTATTATGAAACATATTCATAGTAGTGCACGTGCTGCAGCTACAGAATATGGGGATGCAGACAATTATGTTTTAGGAGCTAATATTGCTGGCTTCCTAAAAGTTGCAGATGCCATGTATATGCAAGGTGTTGCTTACTAAAAACTAAGTTCTTTGTAAAGCCTACTTTATTATAAAAGTAGGCTTTTATAATAATTTGTCTATTGTGAAAATATAAAAATATAATATAATATATATAGTAATCTTTTATACAATATTATTTATTGGGGGACATAATATGCAAAAATTAGTACTTCCATTATCCAAGTGTTTACCAGGGATGATTATATCAGAGGCTATCAGAAACAAAGTGACAGGAACTGTTTTGGTAGGAGAAGGCCAAGTCTTAACAGCTGAAAACATAGAAACTTTATCCGATTGGGGCATTGTCGAAGTAGGTATCTTCGTTAACTCGTGGGATACTGTTTGGCAATTACCAGAAGAAACACTTGCCAGTTATGAGGTTCATACAGAAGAAGTGGCTCCCTTATTAGAAAAAATTGCTATAGGTCATGATGTGGATGTTGATGCTTTTCAAGGAATAAAAGATAATATTTTAAATGAATTTAAAGATAATTTTAAGATTGTAGGTTGTATTAACTTATTTAAAGTAGCTGACAAATATACTTATACTCATAGTATTAATGTGGCTCTATTAAGTATGCTTATCGGTAAATGGATGAAATTTAGTCCAAGTATGATTGACTCTTTATTATTAGCCGGCTTACTTCATGATATTGGTAAAATGAAAATCGATCCTAAAATTCTTCATAAACCTGGACCTCTGACACCCAGTGAATTTGAAGAAATGAAAAAACACCCTCAGTATTCTTATGATCTTCTTAAATACCATACTGAAATCAGTTTAGATGTTAAAGTAGGAATTTTGATGCACCATGAACGTATGGATGGTTCAGGTTATCCATACAGTGTCTATGGGGATAATATTAATGATATTGCCAAAGTACTGGCTATTGCAGATACTTATGATGCCATGATTTCAGAACGTCCTTATAAGAAGAAACAATCGCCTTTTGATGTCATGAAATTAATGCAAGAAGGCGTATTTGGAAAGATGGATACAAAAATACTTTTATGTTTTCTCAATCATGTAGCTAACTATTATTTGGATGTTTATGTTCTTCTTAATACCGGGCAGATCGGACAGGTAGTTGCCATTAATCCAACCTGTGTTTATCGTCCCATTATTAGAGTGGATAATCAATATATTGATTTATTAACGGAACGTTCCATTACTATTGTGGAGTTGACTTAGGCTATTTTTCGAAATCATTCTATTTTATGTATAAACTACTAAAAAAAGACAATACTATACTCGTATAATCATTACTTTTTTAGAAAAGGAGTAGAGGCATTCATGAAAAAATTTTTAGTAGTTGCTAGCTTTGTGCTCATGAGTTTGACATTTGTGGGTTGTACAACCAATGGTACAACTACCACACCTGAGACAACCGCACCTATACAAACTGTAACCCCAGGTACTGTAACACCTGGTACGATGACACCCGGTACGATGACACCTGGCACAACAACACCTGGTACGATGACACCTGGCACAACAACACCTGGTACAATGACACCTGGTACGACAACACCAAGAACTACACCTCAAAGCTAATTAGCTTTGTTAAAGCCTCTAAAAGCTAAGACTTTATCTTAGTTTTTAGAGGCTTTTTCATAGGTCTTTTTAGGAAATACACCGTCTTCTTTTAAAACATGTTATACTATAAATAACATTAATTATTTCAAAGAGAGGATTTATCTTGTGAAAATACTTTTATTAGCTCTTAATGCTAAATATATACACACATCATTAGCTTTACGCTCCATCAAAGCCTACTGTCATCCCTACGAGGAGCAAATCACTGTCTTAGAGACAACTATTAATAATCAAGAAAATGAGATTCTACACGTTATTTATAAAGAGAAACCAGATATACTAGGGATTTCTTGTTATATTTGGAATATGCAATTTGTACAAAATCTCATTCCAACACTAAAAAAGATTCTTCCTTATACCACTCTTATTTTAGGTGGCCCAGAAGTATCCTATGAATCCGAAGAGCTCTTAAAACATTTACCCATTGATGGGCTTATAGTAGGGGAAGGAGAAGAGACGTGGAAAGACTATTTAGATTATCGATTGCTAGGTAAAGGTACACTTACTGAAATCAAGGGCTTAATCTATAAAGAAAATGGACAAATTCATAGGAATGCTTTACGTCCACCTATGGATTTAGACAAATTGCCTTTTGTCTATGAAAAATGGGATGACTTTAACCATAAAATTATTTATTATGAAGCTTCGAGAGGTTGTCCATTTAACTGTCAATACTGTCTTTCTTCTGTTGAAAAGGGGGTTCGCTTTGTCCCTCTAGAAAAGGTAAAGACTCATCTGCTGTTCTTTCTTGAAAGACATGTTCAGCAAGTGAAATTTGTGGATCGTACCTTTAATACACGAAAGGAGTATGCCAAAGCCATCTGGGCTTTTCTAATTGAACAGGATAATGGAGAAACCAATTTTCACTTTGAGATTGCCGCTGAACTTTTAACTGATGATTTATTAGAAGTATTAAAAGAAGCACGTCCAGGACTTATTCAGTTTGAAATAGGTGTTCAATCTACCAACCTAAAAGTGCTAGACATTATCCAACGTAAAATGCCCTTCGAAGATATACGTAAGGTAGTTCTTAAGGTTAAACAACTTGGAAATATTCATCAGCATTTAGATTTAATTGCAGGATTACCCGAAGAAGATTATAAATCCTTTGGTCGTTCCTTTGATGAGGTGATTTCTGTAAGACCCGAGCAATTTCAATTAGGCTTTTTAAAAGTACTTAAAGGCTCCGGATTAAGGCAAAATGCGGAAAAGTATGGACTAGTCTATAAAAATGAACCCCCTTATGAAATCCTTTATACAAAGGTTTTAAGTTATGAGGAAATGATTCGTCTCCATAGAATAGAAGAGTGTGTTGAACGGTATTATAATAGTCAACGCTTTCGTTTAACTTTGGATTATTTATTTACAGCTTATAGTAGTCCCTTTAGCTTTTTTGAGCGTCTTTCTCTTTTTTGGGAAGCAAAAGGCTATCATTTAATGGAGCATAACAAATTAGCCTATTCCACTAAACTTATTGAATTTTGTAAAGAAGAGCAACGTGTTCCTATTGAAGCCGTACAAGATTGCTTAAAATGGGATTATCTTTTAAAAGAAAATATAAGTGAAATACCTAAAGAATGGCAAAGTGTGGAGCAAGCTCCTTATAAAGAATACATCAATGCCTTATTGAAGGATGATACGTGGGTAAAAGCAAGACTTCCTCATCTGCTATCAGCTATTCCAAGACAACGTTTCCGTCATACACGAATAGAATATTTCAAATATGATGTAGCTTATGCCGCAAGTCAAGGGACTCATCCTATACTTAAAAAACAGGCCAGTCCCATTGGATTTCTATTTGATTATTCTCAAAAACATGTCTCAACTCTACGACTTACTTAAAGGAGCAGCCCATGAAACAATCTGAACAAGTTAAAAATATACTAAATACATTAGATACTTACTATCCTAAAGAGGTGGTCTGTTATTTGAATCATGAAACACCCTGGCAACTTTTAGTTGCTACTATTTTAAGTGCCCAATGTACAGATGATAGGGTTAATCTTGTTACGCCTCAGCTCTTTAAAAAATACCCTTCTGTAGAAGCTTTTGCTGAGGCCAATTTACAGGAATTAGAGGAAGCTATTCGCAGTACTGGTTTTTATAAAAATAAGGCTAAAAACATTTTGGCTTGTGCCCAAAAACTGATGGCTAAGTATCAAGGGGAAGTTCCTTCCTCCATAGAGGACTTAGTAACACTTGCTGGAGTAGGGCGTAAGACGGCTAACGTTATTCGTGGTAATATCTTTAAGATACCCAGTATAGTCGTCGATACCCATGTTAAACGTATTACCATTCGTTGGGGACTTACCCTAAGCGAAGATCCTGTTCAAATTGAAAAAGACCTTATGGTGCTTTTACCAGAGGAACATTGGATTCGCTATAACACCCAGGTGATTGCCCATGGACGCACTATTTGTACGGCTCGTGGTCCTAAATGTCCTGAGTGTATGTTTTTAGCCAACTGTCCTTTTGGTTTAACTAAATTATTAGAACGTTGTCCTACTGAGGCTAAAAGAGCCCTTGGAAAAGGTCATATGTATTAGTCCTACATTTCATCTTATAAGATCAAAAGTGTCCATAGGACACGTATTGGTTCGCGAAGTAGTGAAAGTGTAGAATACGAACTTTCCTACAAGACAAGATAAATAGGCCCCTATAAAATAAATGCTGAGCATCTATTTTATAGGGGCCTATTCTTAAAAAATTTAACTTTTTTTGAATTTAGAGGATTTATTAGGATGAGTTGTAGCATAGTCTTTTACAATATCTTGATAAAAAGTATAGGCATTATGGCCAAATACCTCAGCTGATAAAGGTTTTACGGAATGTACGGCGTTTTCACCAAGTTGCTTGCAAAGAGCAGGTTGACTTAAAAGGTCATATAAGATAGTACCCAGTTCTTCACTGGTATTAAAGAGTCTTCCATTATAATGATCTCTTATAAGTCCAGCAATACTTTCATCATCTTTTGCAATAACAGGAAGAGAAGCAGCCATGGCCTC
Organism: Bacillota bacterium; assembly: GCA_023412455.1. GTDB lineage: Bacteria > Bacillota > Clostridia > Lachnospirales > Cellulosilyticaceae > Sporanaerobium. Next base: position 9,747 of record JAEYNQ010000068.1, on the reverse strand, counting down.
TGCAAAAGTAAGTCCCTGTGTTTCAGAGATAGAAGCGCTGACAAAGACATCGCCTATTTGATAAAATTTGCCAATATTAGACCAAGGCTGCATACCCGTAAAAATAACAGATTGACGAACACCAAGGTGATTAGCCAATTCTTCTAATTCTAACCGAGCAGGTCCATCTCCAACAATAACAAGTTTAGCTTGCGGCATTTTCGTAAGAAAGTAGGGGAGGGCTTTAATGACTACATCGATACTTTTCTCTTTAGCCACACGTCCAATAAAAAGAATAATAGGTGCATCAATAGGAATGTCAAAAACTTGTTTTAAATTTGTAATCTCATCAGGAGCATAGCTTTTTTTATCAAAAGGTGTAAAATCAATACCTGTAGGAATAATACGAATAGGTGTTTTAACGCCATAATTTTTTAAAAGACGCTCCGTCTTTTTAGTGGGTGCAACAACACCATCTACACCATTGCAAAAGGATTTACTATATTTGCGAGCTATTTTAGGTGAAAATTCAATTCCTTTGGAAATGTAATGCATGTATTCCTCATACATGGTGTGATAGGTATGTACAATAGGAATACCTAGACGTTTTGCCACTAATTTAGCAAATATACCTAGTGAAAACTCCGTTTGAGATAAAACGATATCTAATTTTAAACGTTTTATTTTTCTAAGCATACTGTTGGAATAAAGAATACCTACACGATGATCTTTTAGAAAAATAAAAGGTAAGCTTGCTAAGCGGTAGACATCTTTCGTATTCTTTTCCGCATCTGGATGGGTAATGGTAAAGACATATACATTATGCCCTTGCTTACGTAGTTCTTTTTCAAGGGTTACAATGGAACTTACAACCCCATTAACTTGAGGAGTATATGTATCTGTAAAAATACCAATATTCATTAACTACCATCTCTCTTTCATTTTAATTTACTTGTAAAGTTTCTAATTCTCTCATAACCTTTTTGAGATAGGGGGAATCTTTAAAGTGTATTTGTGCCAAAGAAATAAGTTGCTGTAGTGCCTCTTGGTCTTGTTCCAGTATATAAAGACGTCCTAATGTTATATAGGCTCTAGAATAGTCACAATCATAACTGATAGCTAATTCTAAGACTTTCCTTGCTTCCTGGATATAGTTTTTTTCAAGTAATATAGTACCATACTTTATTAGAATGTCCATAAAAGTGTCATAATTTTTTTCAAAGGTAATCAGTTCTTCCAAGTGATTAATACCATATTCTTCTTTAAGCTGGGTATTACTTTTCCCTTTTAATTTAACGAATGGCAGTTTAATAAAAGTCATAAGTTTATCATATACGCGTATACACTCTGGGTCCACACAAGAAGGAATGGCTTCTTTAGGTATATGAATAAAAAGTGTCTCAGGCAGAGAACCTCTTTTAACCTGGGAGGCTCTTTGCTCCCTTTCTAAAAAGTCATTGATCCCCTTTTTAGAAGAGGTAGTTATTTTATGACGAAGTGTTATAAAAAAGGTAATAATTCCCAATACTAATAAAAGAATAGGAACTAAGCTTTTTCCATCAAACATAGTGTGCCACCTTTCATTACATTTTATTTAGATTATATTATACTTTTTATTTAATGAAAAGGCTAGGTTATGCTATAATAATGTACGTAAACTTTAAACTAAGGAAGTTAGATAATGAACTTAAATGAAAATCAACAGCAGGCTGTTACTTGTCCCTTGGGTACCACCATAGTCATTGCTGGACCAGGGTCAGGAAAAACTCAAGTTATTATACAACGCTTAAACTATATGATGACACAACTACATTGTGACCCTCGTCATATTCTGGTCGTTACTTTTAGTAAATTAGCTGCCCTAGAGATGCAAGAGCGCTTTATCCATACTTATGGTCAGTATCCTATTACATTTGGAACATTACACAGTGTTTTTTATCGTATTCTACGGCAGTATGACCCCATACGCTTTGACCTTTCCAACTTATTAAGCGAGGATGAAAAAAAGAAGGTTATTCAAAAGCTTTATTTAGATTTAAATATCGAAGAATATGAAGATTTTGTTGAAGAATTTTTAAGGCATCTTACGCTTATGAAAAATCAATTAATTGAAGCCAAACACTATTACCCAGATGGACTTTCACAGGAGCTCTTTTTAAAGCTTTATAATGCCTATGAATACTATAAAGAACGCCATAGTCAATTTGACTTTGATGATATGCTAGTAGAATGTCATGCTCTCCTTAAGCATGAACCTTCCATCTTAAGTAAGGTTCGTCAACGTTACAACTATTTACTCATTGATGAATTTCAGGATATTAATGTGGCTCAGTTTGAGATCATTAAGCTCATAGCAGGAGATGAGCCACAGCTTTTTGTGGTAGGTGATGATGACCAAAGTATTTATAAGTTTAGAGGTTCCAAGCCCGAATTTTTATTAGACTTTAAGAAATACTTTACAAAGGCACATGAAATATATCTCTCTGTAAATTATCGGTGTTCAGGTCATATCGTAGCCTATAGTTCTGCCCTAATTGAGGCCAATAAGGCACGTTACCATAAAACACTCACAACGCCCCATCCTTTAGGACCACTGCCACAAATTATTTCTTGCAAAGATAGTAAGGAACAAGCACAAAGGATATTAAATCAGATTATTCACTATAAAGGACAGGGACAATCTTTAAAAGATATGGCTGTTATTTATCGTACCAATTTAGCTGCACGCCCTATGGTAGAAGCACTACTTCAAGCCAATATTGCCTTCTGCTTAAGAGATGGAATGGTGACGTTATATGATCAATGGGTAACACAAGATATTTTAGCTTATTTAAAGCTTGCTCAAAATAGTCAAGGTTTAGAAGAGAGCCTACGTATTATCAATAAACCTAAACGCTATATAAGCAAAGTTATTTTAGAACGCACAGCCCAACTACCAGGTGCACTTTTATTTAATTTACTAAAAGAAAGTGACTTATCCCAATGGCAGCATAATTATATTGATCAATTGCTTTTTAATCTGCAAGTCCTTCGGGAAAAAGATTTAAAGGATGCTATCCCTTATATTCGACGGGTGATTGGTTATGATAGTTATATTACCGAGTATGCTCATTATCGAAAAATTCCTGTTACAACTCTTTTTGAGTTATTAGATGAACTAGAGGAGAGTGCAGAAGGATTTCAAGAGGTAATCCCATGGGAAACCTTTTTAAAAGATATGTCCCAACAAGTTAGACAAAATGCCAGAAAGCAGACAGGTATTTTAGATCAGTTAACTCTTACTACCATGCATGGCTCAAAAGGTTTAGAATTTCAAAGTGTTTTTATTTTAGATGTTTTAGAAGGAGTTATTCCTCATCACAAAAGTTGTAATGATGTAGAAGAAGAGCGTCGGCTTCTTTATGTTGCAATGACACGTGCAAAAGAAAATCTTTTTCTCTATACCCCTCAAGAAAAGCACGGAAAGCCTATAGCTCCATCTCCTTTTATTGCTGAATTAAGACAACCTTTTTTTAACAAATTTTTCAAAAAAGGTAACTTTATTGTTCATCGTGCCCTAGGAAAAGGAGAGATTTTAGAAGTTCAAGGTACGAGTTTACTAATAATTAAATTTAATAATGAAAAAATTCGAAAAATAGATGGCAACTATTGCCTAAATAATGGTATAATTAAATGGGAGGATGTAGATTATGAAAGAAAATAGGAAAGGACGTCCAAGACGTCAGTTAAATATTTTTAGACACTCCAGTAAATATAAAAAGGTCATGGCAGCAACTGTAAGTCTTGTTATTGTGTTTGCAATGGTTATGGGTTTTGTCGCACAATTTTTTATTAGCTACTAATACTTCCTTGATTTTAAAGGAAGTATAGTTTCATATCTACATGGTATACTAAAATTTAAGAGGCTTATCACAAAAGCTAGGAGGCGCTAAAATGAGTAAAATGCGTACTTTAAAGTGGGTTATACTTATAACCTGTATTGTTTTCGGGGGTATCGCTATAGGTACTGCCACTTACATATACACTGAAGTAACCCAATTTGATAAAGTCTTCGCTCCAGGAATTTGGGTAGAAGATTTATCATTAAGTGGTCTAACGCAAGAAGAAGCAAAAAAAGAGCTTGAAGACTATTGCTTGAACAAGCAAAAAGGCAAACAACTTATTCTTTACAAAGGACAGGTAGAAGTAGCTATTCCTTTTGAACAATTAGGACTTACCTATGATAGTGAGGAAGTTTTAGAACAAGCTTATGCCATAGGACATCATGGAAGTTTAATGGAACGTTACCGTTATTCGCGTGGTACACCATCAAAAGAGCATCATTTTGAACTTGTACAAGGCTATAACCAAGAGAAGGTTGCAGATGCTCTTCGTTCCGCAAAAGAATCCTTTCACCTTGAACCTATTGATGCAACCATTACTAGGAAAAATAAAGCTTTCGTAACAACCTCTGAAGTACCAGGGGAAGAATTGGATTTAGATGCCACATTGGAACGAACCACAAAAGTCCTAGAAAACTTAGCAGAGGATACCCTTCGTGTAGAAGTAGTAACAAAAGAAATACCTGCTCACTTCACAAAGGCATCTTTTGCCCCCATTCAGCAGGCCATTGCTAGTTTTTATACTTCTTATAACAACTCCGATCCTGACCGAAATATTAACCTAAAGGTGGCAGCTGAAAAAATTAATATTTGCTTACAACCTAATGAAACATTTTCATTAGCGAAGCAATTAGAACCTATTACCTATGCTGCTGGTTATAGGAATTCGAGCGTTATTGTAAATGGAAAGTTGGAACAGGGGATAGGCGGAGGTGTTTGTCAAATCGCCTCTACACTTTATAATGCTTTACTATTAACTAATATAGACATTAGTATGCGACAAAATCATTCTTTACCTGTTGCTTATGTCCCACTGGGAAGAGATGCAACTTATTCTTCTGGTGCTATTGATTTTCAGTTTAAAAATAATAGCGAGTTGCCTTTATTTATTGAAAGTTATTGTGAGAATAATAAAGTCTATGTTAATGTATATGCTTCACCTACGTTGAAACCTCATCATACCCTTAAGTTTATTTCTGAGACCACACAGGTGATTAAAGCACCAGAACCTCAAAAAGTTGAAGATCCGGAGTTAGAAGAGGGCAAAGAGGTTGAAGAATTAAAAGCTTTAAATGGTAAACGTGTGAATCTTTATCGTTTAGCTTACGATGAGAATAATCAACTCGTTAGCAAAGAGTTAGTCAATAGTAGTTATTATCGTCCTCGTGGTGCTATAATTAAGGTAGGAACTAAAAAGGCAACGGAACCTGCCTTTAATGAACAAACACAGCCTGCTACACCTACACCAACTTCTGATGAAGCTTCACCAATTATTGACTTTACGCTCCCCACAGAAGAGTCTCCAGCTCCCACGTTACCTACAGATGATTCTTTTTTAAATCCACAAAGTTAATACAATAAAAAGGTATGCTTCTTTTTAAAGGAGTATACCTTTTTTATATATCCACTTTACCCACTAACTCTCTATTTAAATAAAAGAGGAGCTACCCTTTAAAGGGCAGCTCCTCTTTTATTTAAAGTATCTTAACCCTGAGGAACAGCAAATGGATCGTAATCATCAGGATTAGGTGTAGGTGATGGATTCACCTGAGGTGGTAGAGAGGGTACAGGTGATGGACTAGGACTTGGAGAAGTAGTAGGTAATGATGGTGATGGCGATGGCGATGCCGGGTTATCTGGGAATATTGGCCATCCTCCTAAACTATCATCAGGCATACCTGGACCGGGTTCATCAATAACCGGTACATGAATATCACATATATCTCCTCGAATTACAGGATCTTGGCTGGCTGGGTCTTTGGTTATTTTTTGCTTTTGAAGCGTCTCTTTAGGACAATTCTCATTAGCTACTTTGCCAGAAACACCACATACCTCGACTTCCACATGAATATCGCAGGTTTCTGTAGGTACAGTATCTTTAGTAAAATATTTAGATTCTACAGGATGCTCTTTATCTCCTTCACAAAGCTCTGTGGCTAGTTTACCTGAAAGACCACAGATTTTTACTTCCACAATGCCATTATCTGAGATATTAGGTTTAGGGAAGGTCTTATAAGGTAACCCTTCATGAATTTCATTCATAATTTTACCCCAAATATCCAGGTGATAACTGCCATTGCTAACAATCTCTTTTTGCTTATCATGTCCAGTCCAAATGGTAGCCACATAGTAAGGCGTATAACCTGCAAAGGTAAGGTCAACATTATTTGTTGTTGTACCTGTTTTGCCAGCTACAGGCATGGAACTGAAAGTACTACGTAAACGACGACCTGTTCCTTCGGGTTGTGTCATAACATCTTGCATCATATCTGTTAAAATATGTGCTGTATCTGCTTTAATAACTTGATGTGATTTTTGGGCATGAGCTTCTGAGGTATTATCCAGAAGAACCGTCCCATCGTGGGCTAAGACCTTTGTATAAAGAATCGGTGCAACATACATACCATCATTGGCAATGGCCCCATAAGCTGCATTAAGTTCAAGAGGCGTCACACCTTTTGTTAATCCACCAAGGGGTAAAGACTGTACTTTATCATTGGCTGAAAGCGTAGAGAAACCAAAGTTTTGTAAATAATCATAAGCTGTTTCAACACCTACCAATTGGGTGGTTTTAACAGCCAATACATTCATCGACTTGTAAATCGCACGGCGAATAGGTGTAGCTCCTTCGTATTTACCGTCCCAGTTTCTAGGAGAATATGGCTTACCACCTGGATTAGGAAGGGTAATGGGTTCATCTATTAATAGGGTACTGGCAGATATAGCCCCTGTATCTAATGCTGGGGCATAGGCAGCCAATATTTTAAAGGTAGAGCCAGGTTGTCTTTCCGCTGAAGTAGCACGGTTAAAACCTCGCCCAGCCTTATCTCCACGTCCACCTGAAAGTGCTTTGACTTGCCCATTACGATAGTCCATAACCACAAAGGCCGCTTGAGGTTGTGGAAGTTTAAGCAAGGTTTCTTTTTGAATGGTGTCTGCCGAAGTGATTCCCCATGTTTCAAGCTTGTCTTTTTTGAAATCTTCAATAGCATCTTCGCCTTTTACAAGGCCCTCACCACCATAGTTAACTGTTGAACCGTCTGCTTTTTTTACAGAGACGCTATAGCTTAATTTAAGTTGATAAGCAGACTTTGGATAGAGACTTTCATCCCCAATATATTTATCAACAGTATCTTGCATCTTTTGGTTCAGTGTCGTATAAATCTGTAAGCCACCACCATAGATTAGGTTATTGGCTTCTGTAGATGTCATCCCCTTTTGAGATTGTAAGTCATCAATCACTTGTTGCAAAACAGCATCTACAAAGTAACTATGGCCTGATTTTTCTTGGTAAACTTGGTCCACTTCTTGAATGTATTTATAAGGGTCTTCTGCTAAAGCTTGATTTTTTTGTTCTTCCGTAATCATTCCTTGCTGATACATTTTATCAAGGGCAATGATAACCTTATCTCGGTTATTTTTTGGATTTCTAATAGGGTTATAACGGGTAGGCGCTTGTGTAATAACAGCAATAACTGCACTTTCAGCAAGGGTAAGCTCGGATACGTCTTTACCATAATAACGGTGAGAAGCTGCTTGAACACCCTTTACACCTTCACCTAAAGCAATGGTATTTAAGTAATATTCTAAAATACGATCCTTATCATAAATTTTTTCAAATTCAATAGCTAAATATTGTTCTTGAATCTTACGTGTAAACTTTTTCTCAGAGGTTAAGATATTGTTTTTGATAAGTTGCTGTGTAATCGTACTGGCCCCTTCACTGAGATCCCCTTCTTTTATATTCTTCACAATAGCACGAAAAATACCTTTTATATCAATCCCATTGTGTGAATAAAAGCGTTCATCCTCTAATGCAATAAAGGCATTTTGTAAATAGGTAGGAATCTTATCTAAGGTCACATAAATTCGGTTATCTGCACCAGAAAAAGTATCAATTTGGGTATTGTTTTCATCATAAACTAAGGATATAAAGTTGGTAGTTGGCTTAAGCTCCAATTTAGAAGCTTCAGGTGTACTTTTAATAATACCTATGAGTATGCCAAGTCCACCTCCTACAATAGCAAATAAGCCAATAACAATGGCCATAAATATAATACGGAAGGTTAATACCTTTCCTTTTGTCCTTATTTGTTTATTTGGATTCTTCTTATTATTTTTTTCCAATTTCTCACGTGAATTTTTTGAATAATTCATAATTTCATCCTCCTCAATAACACATTATATCAAAGATACGACTTAGGGGCAAATTACAATTTGATTAAGTCGCCTTTACCTTTAAATTTTTGAATGTATTCATAGTGTGATGAATATACTTTGTACAAAGGCTATAGGAGGCTTATAATGCCAGAGATCATTTACAGTCCTAAAAAAAACTTGTCCTACAAAAAAAGAGGTAGGAAGGCTCTTAGAAACCGAATTTTATATTTCATTATTAGTATTGCCTTTGTTATAGGAATTTATATACAATTAGATCAACAAATTTTTCCTTCGGTAATGGCCATGGCTAAAGTCCAAGCCAATACCTTAGCAACTCGTGCCATTAATCAAGGGGTTACCAAAACTCTCTTAACACACCAAACGTCTATGGAGGATCTCATTACTTGTCACTACAATACAGAAGGAGAAATTATTTCGTGGGAAGTGAATTCTATCCTTATTAATAAGCTCTGTGCTGACTTATCGGAAAATGCTTTAATAGAACTTCAGACCATGAATACAGCAACTTTTAAAATACCCTTAGGAAATGTCTCTGGGAGTAAGCTCTTAGCTAACTTAGGACCTAAGGTAGGCGTTGAGGTATTACCAATAGGAATGGTAAAGGTTAATTATGATAATGATTTACGCTCTACAGGTATTAATCAAGTAAATCACACTGTTTGGCTAGATATAGAAGCCACCATCCAAGTTGTTGTTCCTCTTATTTCAGAAGATATCATTGTTCATCGCAAGGTGGTCCTTATTGATAAGATGATCGCAGGTGTTGTTCCGCCAACCTATGTCAATGTGCCCAAAGAAGATGCTTTAGAAATGATTCCCTAGTGCATCATTCCTTTTTCCATTAATCTATTCAAAATTTTATTGTCAGTCCATAGACTCTCGTGCTATATTTATGGGTATATTGAGAGTATAAATTTAAAAATTAAGAGGTATCTAAGTGATGGATAATATGAATTTATCTGAAATATTTGGGAAAAATGTATTTGACGACAATGTCATGCGAGAAAGATTACCTAAAAGTACTTACAAGCAACTTCATAAAACGATTGATGAAGGTCTTCTTTTAGAAGCCAGTGTAGCAGAAGTAGTGGCTAATGCTATGAAGGATTGGGCTATTGAAAGAGGGGCTACTCATTTTACCCACTGGTTTCAACCCATGAATGGGAAAACAGCAGAAAAGTATGATTCTTTTTTATCCCCTACAGCTGGTGGACGTGTTATTATGGAGTTTTCAGGAAAAGAGCTCATTAAAGGAGAAGCCGACGGTTCATCTTTTCCTTCAGGAGGAATTCGCCAAACCTTTGAAGCAAGAGGCTATACGGTATGGGATTGTACCTCGCCAGCTTTTTTAAAGGAAGATGCCAGTGGCGTAGCACTTTGTATACCAACAGCTTTTTATTCCCATACAGGTGAAGCCTTAGATAAGAAGTCTCCCTTATTACGTTCTATGGAATGTATAGAAGGTGCAGCATTACGTGTTTTAAAA
>JAEYNQ010000058.1 GCA_023412455.1 Bacillota bacterium | reverse complement strand
AACTGCTGGTAGAGGACATAAAGGACAAAAAGCAAGAACAGGTGGTGGAGTTAGACCAGGTTTTGAAGGTGGTCAAATGCCATTATACAGAAGACTTCCAAAACGTGGCTTCACAAACCGTAACAGTATAGAAATCGTTGGTATCAACGTTGACCTTTTAAATCGCTTTGAAGATGGTGCAGTTGTAACTGTAGAGGCTATGATTCAAGCAGGTATCATCAAAAATCCAAGAGATGGTGTAAAAATTCTTGGAAAAGGTGACTTAACTAAAAAGCTAACTGTACAAGCAAATGCTTTTAGTGCAGGTGCAAAAGAAAAGATTGAAGCTGTGGGTGGAAAAACAGAAGAGGTGATGTAGGTGGATTTATTCAAGACTCTTAAAAATGCATGGAGAGTGCCAGAACTACGCAAAAAATTGATATATACACTTTGGATGTTTGCTTTTATAAGAATAGGTGCACATGTAACAGTACCAGGTATTGATTCAGTAGCACTAAGTGCAATGATGAATGATCAAAATAATGTATTAAACTTAATGGACATTGTAACAGGAGGAGCCTTCAAAACTATGGCATTATTTGCTTTAGGTGTAGGCCCCTACATTACAGCCAGCATTATTATGCAGCTTCTTCAAATAGCTATTACTAAGCTTGAAGAGCTTGCAAAGGAAGGCGAAATCGGTCGTAAGAAGATTAACAAGTATACACGTTACGTGACTTTAGGTTTAGCACTTATTCAAGGATCTGCTACAACCCTTACACTTAGAAATTCAGGTGTTTTAGCTAGCCAGTCTATTTGGACATTTCTTGTTGTAGATATCGGTCTTATAGCTGGTTCCATGCTAGTAATGTGGATTGGTGAACAAATTACTCAAAAAGGTGTGGGTAATGGTATTTCATTAATTATCTTCATTAATATCATAGCCAAACTTCCAAAAGATGTTTATGCCATGTTCCAAACAGCAGGATATATAAAACCAATTATTATTTGCTTACTATTTGTATTGGTAATAGGTTTTGTTGTCCTAATGTCTCAAGGAGAAAGAAGAATTCCAGTACAGTATGCTAAACGTACAGTAGGGCGTAAAGTTTATGGTGGACAATCCCAGCATATACCTGTTAAGGTAAATCTGGCAGGGGTACTTCCAATTATCTTTGCAATGTCTATCATGAATTTCCCAGAGATTATTACTAATCTTTTTGGAGGAACAACGAATCAAGTATGGTCACAGATTTTACTTTACCTGAGATGGACTCATCCAGTAGGGACAGTTATTTATGTGGTACTTATATTTGCCTTTGCTTTCTTCTACTCAACCATCGCATTTAATCCTATGGAGATTGCATCAAATATGAAAAAAGGTAGCGGTTTTGTTCCTGGTATTCGACCAGGTAAACCCACATCAGATTATTTATCTGCTGTAGCTACACGTATTACCTTATTAGGAGCCATATTTTTAGCAATACTTGCCGTACTTCCACTAGTATTTCAGCTCGTATTTAAAGTGCAAGTTGCATTTTCAGGAACATCTTTACTCATCGTTGTAGGTGTTGCACTTGAAACACTTAAACAAATTGAGTCACAGATGTTAATGAGACATTATAAAGGATTTTTGTAAAATTAGGGGGTAGCCGCAATGAGATTAGTATTATTAGGTGCACCAGGTGCAGGTAAAGGAACACAAGCAGAGATGCTTACTAAACTTTACAATATCCCATGCATTTCTACAGGTAATATTTTTAGAGAGCATATCTCTAAGAATACTGATCTGGGCAAGCAAGCCAAAGCATTTATGGATGAGGGTAAATTGGTACCAGATTCTCTTGTTATTGAGCTTGTTAAAAGTAGGATTACGGAAGATGATTGCAAAAATGGAATGATTTTTGACGGTTTTCCTAGAACTATCCCTCAAGCTGAGGCATTGGATACAATGCTTAAAGAGTTAAGCATACCAATTGACCACGTTATTAACGTAGATGTGCCAGATGAGATGATTATTGACCGTATGGCTGGCAGAACTGTTTGCCCAAGCTGCGGCGCTTCTTATCATAAAACCAATAAAATTGAGACAGTAGCTGGCAAGTGTGATCTTTGTGGCAATGACCTTGTTCAAAGAGAAGACGATAAAGCCGAAACTGTAAAAAAACGTTTAGACATTTATCATGCTCAAACAGAACCACTTATTGCTTACTATAAAGCTCAAGACAAAGTCATTGATATTGATGGTGTAGGTGCGGTGGATGATGTAAGAGCAAGAGTTATGAAAGCATTAGGAGTGAACTAAAATGGGAATTCCCATTAAATCAGATGCGGAAATAAGCTTAATGAAAGCTTCAGGAGCCATTCTAATAGAAGCTCATGAGCTAGTAGCTAAATATGTTGAAGTAGGTATTACTACTGGTGAGCTAGATGCCATTGCAGAAAAGTTTATTAGAAGTCAAGGAGCTACTCCATCATTTAAAGGCTATCATGGATACCCTGGTTCAGCTTGTATCTCCATTAATGAAGAAGTTGTTCATGGTATTCCAGGAAAAAGAAAGCTTAAGCAAGGAGACATAGTAAGTGTTGACCTTGGGGTATACTATAAGGGATATCACTCAGATGCTGCAAGAACCTATGCTGTAGGTGATGTGTCCCCTGAGGCATTAAAACTCATTGAAGTAACACAGCAATGTTTTTTCGAAGGTTTAAAATATGCTAAAGAAGGCAATCATCTAGGACAGATATCTGTTGCTATACAGCAGTATGCCGAGAGTTTTGGCTATGGCGTAGTAAGAGATTTGGTTGGACATGGCATAGGAAAAGAATTGCACGAAGAACCACAAGTTCCAAACTACAAAACACCTGGAAGAGGACCCAAACTTCAAAAAGGTATGGTGCTAGCTATAGAACCTATGATTAATTTAGGAACTTGGCAAGTTAAGGCACTAGATGATAATTGGACGTTCGTAACAAGAGATGGCTTACCATCTGCACATTATGAGAATACAGTGGTTATTACAGATGATATTCCAGAAATACTTACATTACGTACAAGGTAAGTAATGAGGTGATTATATGAATAACGAGTTTGAATTAGGACAGGTTGTTTTCTCAAAATGCGGACGTGATCAAGGAAAACCATTTATAGTTGTAAGTATCGAAGAAGAATATGTACACTTGGTAGACGGAAAGTTACGTAAGGTAGACAACCCAAAACTGAAGAAGAAAAAGCATGTTCAAAAGACAAATACTATTATGGAATGGATTAAACTAAAAATTATAGAAGAGGATCGTCTAACGAGTAGTGATGTTAGAAAAGCTCTAGATGAGTATTTAGGGCAATCTTCTGTGGAATGAGGAGGTTTGAAACTTGGCTAAAGGTGATGTAATAGAAGTAGAGGGAACAGTGATAGAAAAGTTACCAAATGCGATGTTTAAGGTAGAGATTGAAGGAGGACATATTGTTCTTGGTCATATTTCAGGTAAACTTCGTATGAATTTCATTCGTGTTTTACCCGGTGATAAAGTAACTATAGAACTTTCTCCGTATGATTTAACCAAAGGACGAATTGTATGGCGTTCTAAATAAATGGTATAAAAAGAAAGGAGAACAGAAAATGAAAGTACGTCCATCAGTAAAAAAGATTTGTGAAAAATGTAAGATTATTAAAAGAAAAGGCCGTGTTTGCGTTATCTGTGAAAATCCAAAACACAAACAAAAACAAGGATAATATTGCTTTTTAGCATAGCGAATCAAATGTTGATTTATATACCCATATGGTATATAATAAACATTTGTGAAGTTTAACTTTAAGCGGCTGCGGCATAACGTCATTATGCTGTTATAAATATAGATTTAAACTAATAGGAGGTGCAAGACAAGTATGGCACGTATTGCAGGTGTAGACTTACCAAAAAATAAACGTGTGGAAGTCGGTCTTACTTATATTTTTGGTATTGGCCGTCCAACTTCTCGCAGAATTTTAACAGAAGCTGGCATTGATTTTGATGTACGCGTTAAAGACTTAACTGACGACCAAGTAGCAAAAATTCGTGAACTTATCGACAAAACAGCAATGGTTGAAGGTGATCTTCGTCGTGAAATCGCATTAAACATTAAGAGATTAATGGAAATTGGTTGTTACAGAGGTATCCGTCATAGACGTGGACTTCCTGTAAGAGGTCAAAAAACAAAAACTAATGCACGTACACGTAAAGGTCCTAAGAAAACAGTAGCGAATAAGAAAAAATAGTAAATAAAGGAGGTTAAGTCTCATGGCAGTAGCAAAAAAAGCGGCAAAAAAGGGTGCAACTCGTAAACGTCGCGACAGAAAACATGTAGAACGTGGAGTAGCACATATTCAGTCTACTTTCAATAATACAATGGTTACATTAACTGATACAAACGGAAATGCTCTTTCATGGGCAAGTGCGGGTGGACTTGGTTTCAGAGGTTCTAGAAAATCAACTCCTTACGCAGCTCAGATGGCAGCTGAAACAGCAGCAAAAGCAGCTATGGAACACGGTTTAAAATCAGTAGAAGTTATGGTTAAAGGCCCAGGATCAGGTAGAGAAGCAGCTATTCGTGCGCTTCAAGCAGCAGGATTAGAAGTAACATTAATTAAAGATGTAACTCCTGTACCTCACAATGGATGTCGTCCACCAAAACGTAGAAGAGTCTAATAGGAGGTGTAAATAAAAATGGCTAGATATATTGGTTCTAAATGTAAACAATGCCGTCGCGAAGGAAAAAAATTATTCCTTAAAGGTGAAAGATGTTTTTCTGCTGCATGTGCAGTAGAAAAGAGACCATATGCTCCAGGGCAACATGGTCAAAACAAAACAAAATTATCTAACTACGGCACACAATTACGTGAAAAACAAAAAGCAAAAAGAATTTATGGTGTTCTTGAAGGTCAATTCAGAACATACTTTGAAAAAGCTGACCGTCAACCAGGCATCACAGGTGAGAACTTACTTCGTGGTCTTGAACTTCGTCTAGATAACGTAGCATACCGTTTAGGTCTTGGACGTTCTCGTACAGAAGCAAGACAAGTGGTAAGACATAACTTAGTTTTAGTTAACGGCAAAAGAGTAAACATTCCATCCTACCAAGTACGCGTTGGTGATGTTGTTGAAATCAAAGAAGATGCAAAAAGCTTCGAGCGTTTCAAACTTATTACAGAAGTTACAGCTTCTCGTATTGTACCAGAATGGTTAGAAGGGGATATCGAAAACCTTAGAGGAACAGTTAAGGCTATCCCAGCTCGTGACCAAATCGATACAGACATCGAAGAAACACTTATTGTTGAGCTTTACTCTAAGTAATAGTTCGTTACCCTCAATATTTTATTTTAAAACCAAAGGAGGGTTTATCCGGTGTTGGAATTTGAAAAACCACAAATTGAGATCAAAGAATTATCTGCTGATGGTAAATACGGCTGCTTTGTAGTAGAACCATTAGAGAGAGGATACGGAACTACTTTAGGCAATAGCCTTCGTAGAATCTTATCTTCCTCTCTTCCAGGGGCTGCTATTAGTAACATTAAAATTGATGGAGTACTTCATGAATTTAGTTCTATTCCACAAGTTAAAGAAGATGTTATAGAGATTCTTCTTAACATTAAAGGGTTAGCTATTCGTGATACAGGCTTAAGTATGGAACCAAAAGTAATTTA
Organism: Bacillota bacterium; assembly: GCA_023412455.1. Taxonomy (GTDB): domain Bacteria; phylum Bacillota; class Clostridia; order Lachnospirales; family Cellulosilyticaceae; genus Sporanaerobium. Next base: position 3,755 of record JAEYNQ010000058.1, on the reverse strand, counting down.
TATTGAAGCTACTGGGGAAGGAGTTGTAACTGGTGCAGACATTAAATGTGGCCCAGAAATAGAAATCCTTAATCCAGAGCATCATATTGCTACTTTAAATGGTGGTGCTAACTGTAACTTATCCATTGAGATGACTGTTACAAGAGGTCGTGGATACGAGGGTGTTGATAAGCTTAAGAAGACCGAACTTCCAATTGGAGTGATTCCTGTAGATGCCAACTATACACCAGTAGAACGTGTAAACTTTACAGTAGAGGATACACGTGTTGGTCAGCAAACAGACTATGATAAACTCACATTAGAGGTTTGGACAAATGGAACACTTAAGCCTGATGAAGCTGTTAGTTTAGCAGCGAAGGTACTTAGTGAACATTTAAACTTATTTATTGACCTTTCAGAGAATGCACGTACCACTGAAATTATGGTGACAAAAGAAGATGACTCTAAAGAAAAGACTTTAGAGATGACAATAGAAGAATTAGATCTTTCTGTTCGATCATTCAACTGCTTAAAACGTGCAGGAATTAACACAGTAGAAGACTTAACAAATAAAACAGAAGAAGAAATGATGAAAGTTCGTAATTTAGGACGTAAGTCATTAGAAGAAGTATTCCAGAAATTGGAAGAGCTTGGCTTTGCACTTAAACCAAGCGAAGATTAATGACAAACAAAAGGAGGTTAGGGCATGGCTGGACAAAGAAAGCTTGGACGTGATGCAGCGGGACGTATGGCATTACTTCGTAACCAAGTAACAAATCTCTTATACCATGGAAAAATCAGAACAACTACAGCTAAAGCGAAAGAGATTCGTAGAATTGCTGAAGGCTTAGTGGCTATGGCTGTTCGTGAAAAAGATAATTATGAAGAAGTTACTATTACTCAAAAACAACCTAAATTAGACGTTAACGGTAAACGTGTAAAGGAAGTTGTAGATGGTAAAAAAGTAACTGTATATGAAGAAGTACAAAAAACAATCAAAAAAGATAGTCCTTCTCGTTTACATGCAAGAAGACAAATGTTAAAGGTATTATATCCTATAACAGAAGTTGAAGCTGGTAAGAGAAGACAGGCTAAAAAAGTTGATTTAGCTGATAAATTATTTACTGAAATCGCTCCTAAATATGTAGACCGTAATGGTGGTTACACTAGAATCATCAAAATCGGACCACGTAAAGGTGACGGTGCTGAGGAAGTAATTATCGAGTTAGTATAAGAAGGGAGGGATTAAGAGTTGTTCTTAATCCCTTTTCTGTATATAAAAAGGTTGCATAACTGCAACTTTTTTATTATATTTAATGGAAGAATAGAAGTTAGAAGGTATAGGTAGAAATAAGTGTTTTAAAAATTGGAGAACATTTATTTATATCTATAGATAAAGGAGTGCTAAGGATGGAGCATATTATTGAAGCCAAAGACATCGTATTTGAGTATTATAACTATGATGACAATGGAGAACGAAAAGAGGCTATTACAGCGCTTAATCATACAAGTGTTTCAATTCGAGAAGGCGAATTTTTGGTGGTATTAGGTCATAATGGTTCAGGAAAATCAACCTTTGCTAAACAGCTCAATGGGATTTTAACACCTAAATCAGGTATACTTATGGTAAAAGGTATAGATGCTACAAGACCAGAGAATGTTTGGGAAGTCCGAAAAGAAGTAGGCATGGTATTTCAAAACCCAGATAATCAAATTGTGGCTACGGTGGTAGAAGAAGATATAGCCTTTGGACCAGAGAATATAGGGATTCCACCTCGTGAGATTCGTATAAGAGTGGATGAGGCGTTAGAAACAGTTCATATGACAGAATATAAAAGGAGCTCACCTAATCAATTATCAGGGGGACAAAAGCAACGTGTAGCTATTGCAGGAGTCATTGCTATGAAGCCTGCTTGTATCGTGTTTGACGAGTCTACCGCTATGCTTGACCCAATAGGTAGAAGGCAAGTCATGGCAACCATGAAGAAGCTCAACAAAGAATATGGTATTACCATTGTGCATATCACCCACTACATGGAAGAGGCCATACTGGCAGATCGTATTATTGTAATGGAAAAGGGAGAAATAATCCTTGAGGGTACTCCTAGGAAGGTGTTTAGTCAAGTGGAGACAATTAAGAAGATAGGGCTGGATGTACCAGCAGCCACCTATCTTATGTATCTTCTAAATAAAGAAGGCTTTCATTTTAGAGGAGATTTATTAACTGCAGAAGAGGTGGCAGAAGAGCTATGGCAATAAAGATAGAACATTTAACCCATATCTATAACCCCAATACGCCCTTTGAAAAGACGGCGTTAGAGGATATTAATATTGAGATTAAAGACGGTGAATTTGTAAGCATTATCGGGCATACGGGTTCAGGTAAAAGTACTCTTATTCAAATGTTTAATGGCTTACTTAAGCCTTCCATGGGACAAGTTTATATAAAAGGGCAGGATATTCATGGGGAAAAGAGTGATAAAAAAGCTATTAGACAGCAAGTAGGTCTTGTTTTTCAATATCCAGAATATCAGCTTTTTGAGATGACTGTTTGGGAGGATGTAGCCTTTGGGCCCAAAAACTTAGGCCTTAGTGAAGAGGAGATTAAGGAACGTGTAACCTATGCCTTAAAAGCAGTGGGCCTCAAAGAAGAATACTATCAAAAGTCTCCTTTTGAGCTATCAGGAGGGCAAAAGAGACGAGTGGCCATTGCAGGCGTATTGGCTATGAAACCAAGTATTCTTATTCTAGATGAACCTACAGCAGGACTTGACCCTAAGGGTCGAGATGATTTATTTAATAAACTAAAGGAAATGCACAAGAATCTTGGGCTTACTATTGTCCTCATTTCTCATAGTATGGAGGATGTGGCAAGGTATGCTGAGCGAATGATCGTACTTTATAAAGGAAGAGTAAAGTATGAGGGGACACCTAGAGAAGTTTTTAAATATGGGGATGAGCTTGAAAAGATAGGACTGGCAAGACCGCAAATTGCCTATATATTAGAGGCTTTAAGGCAAAAAGGGATGATGGTTGATACAGATATACTAACAGTAGAAGAAGCAGCACTTCAAATCAAAGATATTTTACTTAAAAAGGAGGGGCGATAATGCTTAGAGATATTACCATTGGTCAATACTATCCAGTAGACTCTCCTATTCATCAAATGGATCCAAGAACTAAGATTCTTATTACCTTTGCCTATATTATCGCTTTATTCTTTATTAATCAATTTATTGGTTATGGCTTTGTAGTACTTTGTTTATATGGGGCTATTTGTATGAGTAGGGTGCCTCTTCGCTATATGCTAAAGGGACTAAAAAGTATTATGTTTATCTTGCACTTTACTGTAGCTCTCAATATTTTCTTTACTCAAGGAGGGAAAGTGCTTTGGAGCTGGGGCATTTTAACCATTAGTGAGCAGGGGCTTATTATTGCAGGACAAATGGCCTGTAGGTTAATTTTACTCATTGTAGGGTCTTCTCTACTTACCCTAACCACGTCACCTATACAACTCACAGATGGCATTGAAAGCCTCCTAAATCCTTTTCGTAAAATAGGAGTACCTGCTCATGAAATCGCCATGATGATGAGTATTTCACTGCGTTTTATTCCTATTTTATTAGAAGAGACGGATAAAATCATGAAAGCACAGATGGCTAGAGGTGCTGACTTTGAAAGTGGAAATGTCATTAAAAGGGCCAAGGCTATGGTTCCCATTATGGTACCCCTTTTCATTTCAGCCTTTAGACGAGCAGAGGAATTAGCTATGGCCA
>JAEYNQ010000279.1 GCA_023412455.1 Bacillota bacterium | reverse complement strand
ACTGGAGTTTCAGTTGTTGCTTCTTTTGAACCACAACCTGTAAATGCCATCATTGCACTTAATGCTAATAATAAAACACTTAATTTTTTCATAATTTCCTCCTAAATTTTATGTATATATATTGCCTTCACATTATATCCTAATTATCACTTATTTTCAACATTATATCCTAATTATTACTTCTTTTCAGCATTATATCCTAATTATCCCTTGTTTTCTATAGAAAATGATTTTTACTCTTTCTTCAAATTATTTCACATAAAAAACATTTACATGCCATAAGGCATGCAAATGTTTTTTATGTGAAATAGTCATCTCTTTATATTACTCAAATACGGGTTCAATATACCCTTTTATAAGTTTCATGCAATCCTTTGCATTTGCTATAAAGTAAGAGGCAATGGCAATAACTAACTGTTTCTTTAAATTGACGTAAATCACATTGCCCCCATCTCCCATAGCTGCAAAGCTCTGTTCACTTTTATCAATCACCCACCAAAGATAGCCATAGGATAGGTTGTACTGTTTACATACCACCTGTTCCTTTATACACTCAGCTACCCATTTTTCTGAAACAATCTGCTTGCCTTCATATCTCCCCTGATTTAAATATAATTGTCCTAATTGAAGCATGTCACTTGCTGTTAAATTAAGCCCCCAACCTGCTGTATTTACCCCAGTAGGAGAAGCCACCCAACCTTTCACATTTTTAGCCTTATAAAAAGCCATTTGCTCCTCTTTATTACCAAAGGTTATAGGGGCATCTACTTTAATGCCTAAAGGGTTAAATAAATACTTGGTTGCAAAATCTAAGACCGATTCTCCAGTAACTTGAACAAGGATTCCTGAAAGTATGTCAGGTCCTATAATGGGTGCATATCTAAATTCGCCGATTTTGCCTCTGCCCCCTAGTAAATCTAGGGAGGCTTTGACCCAATCATTGCTAGTAAAATAAGCTGAGAAGTTTTCTGCTTGATATTTATAAGGTGCTGTCATGGTGAGTAAATCCTTCACTGTGATATGCTGTAGGGTATTTTCACCTTTTTTCACCGTATACTCTGGAAAGAAATCCAAGAGCTTTTGATCAATATCTTGCAGATAGCCTTTGTCTATAGCAATACCCATAAGGATGGCTATAATGCTTTTAGTGACTGAAAAGACATGGAAAGTTGTCTCCTTATTAGATCCGTTATAGTAGTTTTCATAGACTATTTTCCCATTTTTACTCACTAGCATAGCACCCATATTTTTATAACCTGTATGGATTATTTTCTCCATCTTTGTTTTTAAAATCATGCCAGATACCTCCCTGTCTTAGAATGAGGATTTTCTATAAGGCTCTTAGGTGTTCCTGTTGCTATGATTTCACCACCCATTTCTCCTCCTTCTGGGCCCAGTTCAATCATATAATCACAATTCTTTAAGATGTCGATATGATGTTCAATAACAATCACAGAGTTGCCACTTGCCACTAACTCCTCCAATAGTTTAAATAATAATGCCACATCATACATACTCAGCCCTGTAGTGGGTTCATCTAGCACATAAAGTCTATTGCCACCATTCTGCTTCCCTAGCTCTTTCGCAAGTTTTACCCGCTGTGCTTCTCCTCCACTTAAAGAAGCTGTAGGCTGTCCTAGTGTCATATATCCCATCCCTATTTGCTCTAGGATAGCTAATGGTTTAACAATACTATTTTGATCACTAAAAAAGTGAGTGGCTTCTGTTACACTCATGGCTAATACCTCAGCAATTGTTCTTCCCCTGTATCGAATGGCAAGGCTTTCTTCATTAAATCGTTTTCCCTGACAATGAGGACATACTTTATCGACAGAAAAGTTTGCTGTTAAAAAAATACGCTCATAGCCACTTCCATTACAAGCCGTACATGCCCCTTTGGAATGAAATGAGAAATGCCCAGCACTCATCTTTTTGGCTTTTGCCTCGGATTCACTTGCAAAAAGCTCTCTAATCTTATCCCATATGCCTATATAGGAAGCGGGTGTGGAACTGGCACTTCTTCCAATAGGTTCTTGAGCTATTTTTGTAACGCCACTGATATGTTCTACCCCTGAAATGCCTACACCATAACCTTGCTTTTTTGAGCTAGCTAAACGTCTCAAAAGGGTCTCCTCTATCAGTGAGCTTTTCCCACTTCCAGACAGACCAGCAATCCCCACTATTTTATGGAGTGGAATAGTGACGGTTACATCCTTAAGATTATGGGCATTCCCATGTTCAAGGAATAGATAGTTTTCCTCTTCTAATGGGGCTTTTATGTTTGTACGTTTAAGGACGGACTCACCTGCTAGGTATTGACTTAATAGGGTATTCGCTTTTTGATATCCCTTATAATCTCCTTGGTATACGACCTTGCCACCTTCACTGCCTGCTTTAGGACCAATTTCAATAATTTGATCCACCTGTGAAATCATTGCTTTGTCATGTTCTACTACAATCACTGTATTGCCTATATCTCTTAGCCTTTTCACCCCTTCTATCACACTTTGTTTTTCTGAGGGATGTAAACCTGCCATAGGTTCGTCAAACACATAAATTAAAGAATCCATCTCTGATTCCAGATGGGTATAAAGAAAAAGACGTTGTAACTCACCCCCGCTTAAAGAAGACATTTCCCGATAGAGTCTTAAATGCCCTAGGCGAAACTGAATCAGTTGCTTTAACTTTTCTCTTATATTTTTGAGGACATTCTTACTAAACTGTGAGAGTTGTTCTTCTGGTATCTCTTCTAAAAACCTACTGAGTGTCGTGAGGGTCATCTGCCCCAGTTCCCCAATTCCCTTTCCATAAAAGAGGGTTTCTCTTGCCTCCTCACACACTCTTTCCCCATGACAATCAGGGCAGATTATTTTCTGATAAACCGTTTCTACATCCTCCCCTTTTTCATAGGCATGACTTATGATCCGCTCAATACAATAACTTTGTTTGCCATTCTCATAAGTCCCATAAACCACTTCATCTCTGATTTCTTCAGGGAGTTGCCAAAAGGGTGTTTCAAAATAACTTCCATATTTTTTCTTCAAAAGACGTA
>JAEYNQ010000323.1 GCA_023412455.1 Bacillota bacterium | reverse complement strand
CTACAAGATATTCTGGTATACATTAATCAAAACTTAAGCAATCCAGAATTAAGTATGAATCAGGTGGCAGAGCACTTTTACATAAGTACAGGTTATCTTGGAAGGGTTTTGAAGAAAAGAATAGGTAAGACCTATGGGGAGTATTTATCTGAAATGCGCTTTAAAAAAGCCCAAGAACTCCTAAGTACCTCAGACCTAAAAGGGTATGAAATTGGGGGAGAAATAGGTATACCAGATCCTCACTACCTCAGTATATGGTTTAAAAAAATGAGTGGAGACTCTCTGAGTGAATTCCGGCGTAAGGCAAGGTTCAAATAATGAAAGTAAATCCCTTTGGTTATTAAAATTGGTTCAAATAGTGAAAGTCATAGGATAAATAATGAATTAATATTTAAGATGATTCTTGCTATAATGAAATCAATCAATAACTGGTACTTAGTTAAGACAAACTAAGTCCGTTAGAAATGAAGGGGGATAAGTATGATAAAAGGTTTAAAGAAATTGCCAGCACTATTTTTGGCAGTAGTTACGGCGATGAGTTTGACAGCTTGTGGTGGAGCGGCTACAGAGACTAAAAAAGAGGAGGCAACTCCACAAGTAGAAAGCAATAAAGAAGTTAAGGCAGAGGAACCAAAGAAAGAAGAAGCTACGGAGGAACCTATCACCATTACCATTTGGCATCAATCGGTAGTAGATACCGACCCTGTAAAGAAAATTATTGAAGATTCAGTAGTAGAGTACAATAAGTTACATCCTAATGTAACCATTGTTCAAGATGGTGTAACGGGTGAACAGTATAAGACTAAAATTAAAACAGCATTTGCAGCAGGGGAAGCACCTGATATTGCTTATATGTTTGGTGGCGGAAGCTTTGTAAAACCTTACATTGATGGAGGTTACTTATTACCTATCGATGAGTACTTAACAGAAGATACTAAATCTAAAATCTTAGGTGGTATGTTAGATAACTGTGTATATGATGGTAAAATCTATACACTTCCAACCATTACTTTCTTAGCTAATCTTTACTGTAATACAGAGATGTTTGAAAAAGCAGGTGCTAAATATCCTACAACATGGGATGAATTATTAGAAGCTTCTAAGAAACTTCGTGACGCAGGCTTTAACCCTATTATGTTAGGTGAAAAAGATAGATGGCCAGGTATGTATTGGTATGATATTATTTCTGCTAGACAAGCTGGAAATGCAGCTATCATGGAAGCTTTCAAAGATCCTACCAAATTTAATAGTGAGCCATTTATCAAAGCAGCAGCAAAAATGCAAGACTTAGTTAAAGCAGGCGCTTTTAATGACAGTATGTTAAGTATGGGCTATAACGAAATGGTAAGTGGATTTGCAGCAGGTCAAGGGGCTATGCTTTTCCAAGCTAACTGGATTCATCCTCAACTTGAAGATGCAGAAGCCGTAACAAGTGGAAAAGTTAAAGCGATTCCATTCCCTGTATTTGCAGATGGAGCAGGTGCTGTAACAGAGTTCTCTGGTGGTGGTACAGATGGTTACTACATCAATGCCAATACAGAGCATCCTAAAGAAGCAGCAGAATACTTAGCTTATTTAAGTGAACAAATTGGTAAAGAAGGTTTCTTAAAGAATGCAGGTCTTGCATGTTGGGATACGACAGGATTAGATACGAGTAATTTATCTCCTTTAGCTAAAGATTCTGCAAAACTTATGGAAACAGGAACTTCTTATATTACTTGGTGGGATAACATTTTATCAGCAGATGATTCAGAAACCTATAAAAATCTTGTAGCAGAATTACTTGCTTTAAAGATTACTCCAGAACAATTTGCAGAAAAAATGGCAGCTTTAGCGCCATCTGAACTTTATTAATTTAAAAACTAGATAGGGCTGTCCTAATGACAGCCCTAAAATTTTAGCATAGGAGAGATTTTATGAGGAGGATTCTATCAGATAAGAGAGCGATTTTTCTATTTATATTCCCTACGATTTTACTGATGGCCATTATTGTCATTATCCCTATTTTTATGTCTGGTTATTATAGCTTACTTAAGTGGGATGGAATTGGAAAGGGAACTTTTATTGGGCTTGGCAACTATCAGCAATTATTAGGTGATGAACGATTTATCAATTCTGTACTTCGCTCCTTAGCTTTTGCCGGACTTTCCCTTGTGATACAGCTTCCTTTTTCATTACTTATTGCCATTATCATAGCTAATGGTGTAAAAGGAGAAAAGCTTTACCGCACCATTTATTTTATCCCTGTTATTATTTCAACAGTAGTGATTGGACAGTTATGGCAAAAAATATATAACGCGGATTATGGTTTACTCAATGATTTACTAAAATCTATTGGGCTAACTGGTCTTGCACAAGATTGGTTAGGACAAGAAAAAACAGCTTTAATTTGTAGTTTTATTCCCATTCTTTGGCAGTATGTTGGTTATCATATGTTGATTATGTATGCAGGTATTAAAGGCATTTCTACAGAAATTAATGAAGCGGCTGTTATTGACGGCGCAAGCAAAGTTCAAACGGCATGGTATATTACCATTCCACTTTTAAAACCCATCTTAAAGGTATGTGTGACCTTTTCTTTAATCGGAGCCTTGAAGGTATTTGATTTAATTTATGTTTTAACCAATGGAGGACCTTTCTTCTCCACAGAGGTACCTAGTATTTATATGTATACTACGATTTTTGACTCTCTTAAATATGGGTATGGTAGTGCCATGTCTATCTTTATTATTATAGAATGTTTGTTCTTTACAATGTTATCAAACTTTGCGTTTGGCAAGGAAAAGGAGGCGTAGCAGATGAAAATAAAGGGCGGAAGCATAGTGAAACAGATTTGTCTGCTATTATTTGCAGGAATTCAAGTTTATCCATTGATTTGGCTGGTACTTTTCTCATTTAAAAATAATAATGAAATCTTTGGAGGTAATGTAGCCGGTTTACCCGAGCATTGGCGAATTGAAAATTATTTAAGTGCTCTTCAGCAAGCTAAAGTATTAGATTATTTTTGGAATAGTGTATTTGTTACAGCTGTAACGATTATAGTAGTTATCATTTTAGCTGCTACATCCGCTTATGCCATTGAACGTATGGAATGGCGACTCAGTGGTGTAGCCATGAAAATTATTCTTTTAGGTATGATGGTACCTATTCATGCCGCATTATTACCCTTATTTATGGTCCTAAAAAACGCGCGTCTTTTAAATACTTACTTAGCGCTTATTATTCCCTATGTAGCCTTTGGACTACCTATGGGGGTATACATTATTAGTAGCTTTTTAGCCTCTATTCCACGGGAATTAGAAGAAGCAGCAGCTATAGATGGCTGTGGGATCTATCGTATATTTGGTTCTATTATGCTTCCACTTGTTAAACCAGCTCTAGCAACAGTAGCTATCTTTACTTATATTTCTTCCTGGAATGAGTTAATGTTTGCAGTAACCTTTATAAGCAAGAGAGAATTTAAAACGATAACAGTAGGGATTATGTCCATGGTTGGTACTTATACCACCAAATGGGGAGAAATAGGAGCTGGTCTAGTGATTGCCACTATTCCTACGCTTATTATTTATATGCTTTTAAGTGAAAATGTGCAAAAGAGTTTGGTAGCAGGAGCTGTCAAAGGCTAAAAAGTATCCCCTATTTTATAGGAATATAAAATAAAGGTTATGAGGTAAGAACCATGAACAATGAACAGCGCCTATGTAAAAGGTGTCTAGTGAGAGATATGGACAATAAACAGATGTATCACACCATGTATGAGTATATTTCACATTTAGATGAAGAAATCAAGGCATCTCCTGAAGTGTATGAGAGCCGTTTAGCCATCTGCAAGGGCTGTGAACGTTTATTAGAAGGCATGTGTAATGCCTGTGGCTGCTATGTAGAGCTAAGAGCAGCTATTAGAATAAGGGTATGTCCTTATGAGAAATGGTAAAGAGTAAAAAGGGATGGATTGTTATTAATAGATAGAGAAGGAGAAAGGTTATGGCAAGATGGTATGTGAACCCCCATATAAAGAAGGGACATATTCATAAAGAGTTACAAGGACATTTTTCGGAGCACTTAGGAAGATGTATTTATGAAGGTATTTATGTAGGAGAAGCTTCAGATATTCCTAATAAAAACGGGATGCGAACAGATGTAGTAGAGGCTTTAAAACAACTCCATATCCCTGTCTTAAGATGGCCAGGGGGCTGTTTTGCCGATGAATACCATTGGGAGGACGGCATTGGACCGAAAGAAAAACGTAAGAAGCTTATTAATACCCATTGGGGTGGGGTAGTTGAAGATAATAGTTTTGGAACCCACGAGTTTATGGAGCTTTGTGAACAATTGGGCTGCAAGACTTATATAAATGGTAATTTAGGGAGTGGAACAGTTAAAGAGATGTCAGAGTGGGTAGAATACATGACTTTTGATGGCCTTTCACCCATGGCACAGCTCAGACAAGAAAATGGGCGTAAAGAGCCTTGGACAGTCGACTATTTTGGTGTCGGGAATGAAAGTTGGGGCTGTGGCGGTAATATGACTCCCGAGTACTATGCCAATGAATACCGAAGATATCAAACCTATGTACGTAATTATGATGCCCAAAAACCCATCTTTAAAATTGCCTGTGGGGCCAATGGAGATGATTATAACTGGACTGAAAAAGTCATGGAAGTAGCTCATCGTGGTGTACAAGAACAATACCATGGCTTTATGGATGGCCTTTCTTTGCACTATTATACTGTTCCGGGTACTTGGGAGAACAAGGGGAGTGCCACAGAATTTGATGAAAAAGAATGGTATACCACATTAAGAAAGACCCTCTATATGGAGACGCTTCTAAAACGTCATGAGGAAATCATGAATCAGTATGATCCAGAGCATAAAAATGCCATTATTGTAGATGAGTGGGGAACTTGGTATGACTGTGAAGTAGGTACAAACCCAGGCTTCCTTTATCAACAAAACACCATGAGAGATGCTTTAGTAGCTGGGATTAACCTTAACCTCTTCAATAAGCACTGTGACAGAGTACATATGGCCAATATTGCACAGATGGTAAATGTTTTGCAAGCAGTTATATTAACAGAAGGCAAAAAAATGATACTTACCCCTACTTACCATGTATTTGATCTCTATAAACAGCATCAAGAGGCTGAGCTTTTAGAAAGCTACATTGAAACGAAGACCATTGGGATAGAAGGAGAGCAGGTACCTAACTTAACGGAATCCGTATCACTAGGAAAAGATGGCAAGCTCCATATGACGCTTACTAATCTATCTATAAAAGAGACCTATCCTATCGAAGTGGTACTGACAGATGCTAAAGTGATTTCTTTAGAGGGGAGTATTGTAAAAGGAAATATGAGAGCTCACAATACCTTTGAAGAGCAAGATAAAGTAAAAGTACAACCCTTTAACGAGATCAAAAGAGCAGAGAATGGCATCTGTTTCCCCATACCTCCTTGCAGTGTCCTTTATATTGCTATAGAGCTTAAGATGTAAGTTTTTTAATATTTCTAAGGACTGTAATTATCTTTTAGCTAGGAACAAAAGAACTATTTCACTCAAAAAGGATAGCCCACTTGTCTACGGATAGGGGACTATCCATTTTTTATATGCCGTGCTTCTTTATAATTTGCGCTTAGTAAGAGCTTTAGAAGATAGCAAAAAATATGAAACAAAATAAGAAGGTAAGTGATAGGATGAGGAAAAGGAGGCGATTGCTGTGAAGAATAATGAGGAAGTCATGAGGGTTCTTATGGATTATATCGAAGAACATTTAAAAGAAGAAATAACTCTTGATGAACTTGCTCAGGTAGCTAACTACTCTAAATATCACTTACACCGGATGTTCACAGGACTTATTGGCTTTTCTGTCCACAACTATATTAAAAGGCGACGGTTGACGGAGGCAGCCAAAGAACTTTTGTTTACAAAAAAACCTATTTTGGACATTGCACTGGAAGCTACCTATGAATCTCAGCAAGCCTTTACTCTTGCTTTTAAGGAGGTTTATAAAATGACACCCCAACGTTTTCGTAAGAAACACGACTTTCAGCCTATTCAGCTAAAGTTTGAGGTAAAAGGAGATTTAGAAAGCTTAAGAGGAGAACGGATAAGAGCTATTGAGATCATAGAAAGAGAAGAAATTTGTTTAGTAGGCTATAAGTGTCCCACTAATGGAGGCTTTTGGGTTATACCTCGGTTGTGGAAAAAACTTCATAAAAATAAACAAACCATTAAGAATCGCTTAAATCTAAAATTTACCGTTAGTCTAGATGATTATTCAGGGAATACAGCCTGTGAAGAAAAGCACCCCGCTTTTGATTATTATGCTGCTGTTGAAGTCTCAGTTCCACAAGAGCTGGCACCAGATATGGACACTATTACCTTGCCAAAGGGAAAATATGTTGTCTTTAGTTATAGGGGAAGGGCTCAGGACTCCCTTGAGCCTGTTATGAACTATATTTATAAAGAATGGTTTCCACAGTCTAGCTGTCAGCTAAATGAACAAGCCCCCTTTGATTTAACCCGCTATGGTGAAGAAGTAGATGAAAAAGGTCAGTCTGCTATTGAAGTGTGGATTCCTATCATTTAATAGAATAGAAGATTTGATAGTAATTATTTAAAGATTGAATATTTAATATTGAAAAAATACATAACCTATTATATAATTTAGTGCATAATAGGTTATGTATTTTTTTGTTGCAAAAAGGTAGGTAAGATAGACAGGACAAACACGGTGGTATAGGGAGAATAATATAGGAGGATAGATAAGGTGCAAATCACAAAAGCAAGAGGAATAAGGGAAGAAAAAAGAGGGGAAAAAGGAAGAAAAGGGGGAAGAAGAATGGTAGCTATAGGTGCATTATTTCTTGTAGTAGGTGGACTACTCATTTATTGGGGAATAGACTATTCGCCTTATAAAAGTCAATTTAATCAGGAGATGCTAGCAAGACTTAAGACCGTTCCTAAGGAGGAGGCGGTTTGTACGCAAGAAGAGGTTGATAAGCTTCCAGCAGCTTTAAGAGGGCATTGCCAAAAGGTTGGATTAGTTGGAAGCGCTAAAAAGAATGTGGTGAACTGCGTATTTAAGGATACCCGTTTTATATTTAATGACCAGACAGGCACTGTATTGGAGATGGACTATGATCTATGGCTTTTTGCAAAGGAACCATTTCGAAGTGCTTATTGCCGTTCTTCCATGTATGGGATTCCTTTTGATGGGGTAGATTATTGTACAGATACAAAAGAAGGGGGGATGAAGGGAATCCTAGGAAAGGCTTTCCAAATCTTTGATGTACATAATGAGCAAATGTATGTAGCTGGACTGATTTCTTGGCTAGCAGAATCAGCTGTTTTAAATCCCAGTGTTTTATTATCCCCCTATGTTAGTTATGAAGAGCTAGATGCTACTCGTGTAAAAGCTACAGTTTCTTATAAGGGTGCAGAAGGAACGGGAATATTTACAGTGAATCAAGAAGGACTTCTTTGCAAGTTTGAAAGTGATGAAAGGCAAGTGGAAGAAATAAACGGCCAGATGACCCCTATAGGCTGGCGAGCAGAATATGCTGTTTTTGAACAAGAAGGTAGCTTAAAAATGCCAAAGGTGATAAAGGCTATTAAGGTTTATCCAGACAAAGAGGTTACTTATTTTGATGCCAGTGAGAGGTCCATTTACTTCTATTAAGTTTCCAAATAGAATGGATGGAATGAAATAAGCTTTAAAAATTGCTCCATAGAGGGTGAAAGCCATCTCTTTTTTTGTAGACAAAATGAATATAAGCAGAAGGAATAGAAAGAGCTACAGCTTATCTGGGTTGGGAAAATAGAGGAATTGTTAATGCATTAGGTGTACAAGGCCAAGGAGAAGTTGAGAATACCCCT
>JAEYNQ010000317.1 GCA_023412455.1 Bacillota bacterium | reverse complement strand
GTACATATCGTGGAAAAGCATGGCGGTGTCTATCAATTTTCAGTCAAGGACGGCTGGTTTATATTTCAGGCCACTACATAAATGGGACGGAGGATGGCTTGAAACTAATCTCATAATGTCCATTTTCCAAGTTGGGGAAGTATACTCATTTTCACAGTTTTAGGTTCTAGCGCTTGTACAAATGCTGCTGCACTTTCATCCTCAAACATTTTCTTGGAAGCTGCCTTTTGCTCTTCCCTAGAAACCCAGTGTTGCACCATGATCCACTCATCACTCTTATCATTATAGAGTAGCTCCGTATCCATAAACCCTGGCTGTTTAGAATGAAAGTTCCTTTCAAGGCCATCAACAATCCTTATAAATTCTTCCTTGATAAGCTTTGTTGCTGTTTTCATTGTTACTATTTCTGTTATCACACACATAAAAATTACCTCCTGTTTTAATAGCTTACAACCATTAAAACAGGAGGTATTGTATAAAATCGACAATCTCACTTTTACAAATAAAAATACTTTACATTCTCTTTAACAGAAACTTTCTCAGCTTGAAAGACATGAGGCGCTCTTTTGCTCATATGAAATCAAGATGAACTACTTCCTTTTTCATATTCAAAATATCTCCCTTTTCATTTATAGTAGTAATAATTGATTAGAAATATGATAAGTACATTCACTATTATCTTTTTCTTTTATAGTAATTTGACCCATTGCTGTGTGAGCTGTAATATCCCCCTTGAGTCCACTGCCTAAGTAAATGTTTCCTGTCTGCGTTTCTAAATTCATGGTATCACTCTGTACATTTTTAATCTCTATAGCCCCTGTTTGAACACCAAGTTTTATTGTATTTATCTTAGAACTATCAATACTTACACTTCCTGTATTAATATCTTTTCCACTTAAGCTTCCTATGTCACACCTTTTTACTTCTATTGCTCCCGTATTACTTACTAGATTGATCTGCTCTGCACTTATACTAGTAAGCTCTGTAAAACCTGTATTATTAACTATTTTTATCTTATCTGAGCCTATACCCTTTAATTCTATCTCCCCAGTATTACTTTCTAAATCCACCTTTTTACCAGACATAGAGGTTATTTTAGTATATCCGGTATTATTACTAATCCTCATATTTTCAAAGTCTACCCCTTTTGGAATACGCAAAATTAAACTATTTGACATATTTTGATATGAATTCTTATTTCTATTATAATTAGGAGCAGGTAGATCTTTTATATATATGGTGTCATCCTTTATTTCATAGTTTACTTTATAGTCCTCACCAGACCACTCTATATATAAATCATATTGATCACCATATAGTATATCTATGTCCATTCCTCCTTCTATGTCAATATCTATATTTGTAAATTGGGGAAGATTCTTTTCCTCTATTCTCTGAGTAATCATTCCATTTGCTGTTTTGGTACGCCATGCTTGTTCCCCTGCTTCTTTATAATACTCTTTGCTTTCCATTGCTCTACCTGAAGTATCTCCTACCTCAAAGGTAAAATAGCGTGTTTCACTAATATCCACTATCCCTTGCCATATGCCTTTCTCTGTGGTTCCTTCTAAAGGCATATAAGACATTTTGATCTCACAGCCTTCTAAACCCACATCTGATGTTTCATAAATATGTTTGGCACCAACTTGTGCAGCTTGTTCCATGGTAAGAATCGCCTCAGAAGGTTTTTCCCCCTCTAAAATAACTTTATAATCTCCTATTTTTTCTATAACAGCTGTCTCATCTGTATGGTTTACATTTGTGTCTTTAAGCTCTTGCCCCTTTTCATCAATTGGCAACCTGATCTCCATGACTTCATTTTCCTGTTTAATTCTATCCTGCTTAGTAACATATGCCATACCTACTGTCCCAATACAAAAGATGGTAAGAATCACTCCTCCCATCATCACTCTTAGCTTACTAAAATATTCCTTTAGTTTCATTTTTCCACCCCTAATCATTGAAATAAATTTTTTTCCCTTTACTATTTCAATCATAATGGCTCTCTATCATCAAACATTTCTCAACTTGTTATCATGTTGTAAATTCTATTTTATATAGTTTTCAATCCTTCTATGATGACCGTCGTTCCTTTTCCTAGGTCTGAAGTATAATACAGATTGGCATCATGAAGTGCTACTATTTGTTTGCAAAAGTTAATACCTAATCCTACTCCACCCATTTTACGACTTCTTGCTTTATCAATTCGATAAAAAGGCTCTTGAATCTTTTCGATTTCTTCTAATGACATGCCGATCCCATTATCTTCAACTCGAATCTGAACCTTTCCTTGGTGATTAACAAAGCTTAGCATTACTTCTCCTTTTTCATGGCATGCACGCATAGCATTTTCAATAAGATTGATTAATAAACTTTCTATCATTGTCTTATCCCCTAAGATGAACTCTACTTCTGTAGTAGCAGTTAACTCTATGGACTCATAATAATCTTGTCTATCAAATAAGTCTTTTAAATACTGAATAAGTAGCTTTGTGTCAATTGGCTCAATTTCTAAGTGCTCTTCCTCACGTAAGTCTGCCATCTTAAGAATCATTTGACTTAATTTCTGTAAGCGCTGTGCTTCGGACAAAATATAACCCAAGGATTCTATTTTTTCTTCCTCCTTTAAAGCTGCCATCATTAGGTACTGGGCATAGCCTGAAATAGAGGTTAATGGTGTTCTAAATTCATGAGCCATATTATCAATAAGGCGCTGTTTCTTTTGATTTTCTTCTTGTAAACTTCCCATTTG
>JAEYNQ010000200.1 GCA_023412455.1 Bacillota bacterium | reverse complement strand
TTTTCCTAAGTTTATGCCCTCATATAAATCCGTAACCACAACAGTTAAGCGCTTGTCAATAGCCGCTATATTCTTAGCATATTCCACACTCTTAACAGCATCGAGATGAATATCTTGTGTCATCTCACTCAGCCTTTGGGCATCCTTACTAGAAACTTCCATAGCTTTATTAATCTCTGTTGCTGAGTTCTTGACCCCATGCATCGCCTCATTAATTTGGTTAATATTGACAACAAGCCCTTGTAACATTGCTACATTTGCATCAATGGTCTCTGATACCAAATCAATTTTTTCACTCATTTGATTGGTAGAATAAATAGCTCGCCCCATACTTTCTTTACCTTCATTGGCCGCTATATGGATTTTCTCAACAAAAGCCCTCATCCCCTCTAAGTTTTTCTTTGTATCATCTGCAAGATTACGTACTTCATCTGCTACCACAGAAAATCCCCTACCTTGTTCTCCTGCTCGAGCTGCCTCAATAGCTGCATTGAGGGCTAGTAAATTCGTTTGATTTGCAATAGCTTCAACACTCTCTACAATCTTCCCTACTGCAGTGGCAAGCTCTACTAATTGATCAATCTTTTTATTCATCGTATGGGTATCATCAATAACATTCTCTTTTAACTGGCCTACCTCTTGTAATAGGTTTATACTCTCATTATTTTTCTGAGCAAATTCTTCAGATTTTGTTTTTACAGTATCTAATGTATTGGCTGTTGCATCTATAGTATCTGTTACTTCATTCATCGTTGCATTCGTTTCTTCTATAATTGACAGATTGGATTCACTTACTTGTTGCATTTCCGCAGCAAAATCCATCAATTCTTTTGAAATATACCCCATTTCAACATCAAAGGCACTTACTGAGCTTGATACTTCCAATACCTCTTTTGCTGCTATAGCCATTTTCTTTTCATTATTCAATAATATCTGAAATTTTTCGATAATCTTACTATGTACGCCATAGTTACTTATAGGGCATGATGATTGTTTTCCTTGCATAGTATTCTCTACATATTCCATAACACATTCCATTTCAGAACATCTATTATTTTTATTAAATATCATACTATCACTACTTTCTTATAAATTTTATTATAATATTAACATTTTTTAGTTATATTTTCTACTTTTCTATTTTTTTTGATAAAATATTTCTACTAAAAAAATTTATATATTTATATATTTCTTTTGTACTTATAAAAATTTAATGATTTTATATTTTTTATATTAATAACCCAATTTTAACATTTTAAATGTTTAAATAATGGTCTGTTAAATCTATTAAATCTTTATCAATATCACTTAAAGTGCCTTGGGGTGTATGTGTATGTGCTAATGCCCCTTCAAAAAAATTGGAAAAGGATTCATTCCTTAAAATAATAATCTTATCCTTTAAAGGTGCCTTATGTAATGCCTCTAATGTCTCTATCACTCGAGCCTCTCCTGTTCCACTAAAAGGTCTTGAATAAGTACTTGCCTCAACTTTGAACTGAACATCTCCTATCTCTAGTACGGAGTCTCCCTTTCTCCAGAGCAAGCATTTAAAAGGTAATAATGTTACTTTACATCCTGCTTCTAAGAAGTCCTCTTTTAGTAAAGAAATGATCCTTTCATTATTGTCTGTACCAACTGGTCGTTCCTTTACGATCTGCTGTAATAAATCTTCTGTTTTCATCTTAGCACTCCTATTTCTTCTCTTACCTTATATAGTTCAATTGTATAGGCGATATCGCTTAAATAAACTCTCTTGTGAACTGTCCTTGAAATAACCACATGATACTAGAATAAATAACGCCTAAAAAGATCTGTGAGTTTAACTAGGGTCTGGAATGTCAAAAAGCCAACTTATCACTTTTATGATAGTTGGCTTTTCTACTGTTCACCTTTACTTTGATTAGCTTGTGGGTGTTTTTGAAGTCATTAAAATTCTTTTGCAAGCAAGCTCGCTTTGTTTATTCCTTCTTCTAACTTTTCTTCTACATTTACGCCTATAACATCTAAGTTCTCTATAGCAATCGTTTCTATTTCTGTTATACCGAAGAAGCCTAATAGAGCTCTTAAATAGCGATCTCCCATCTCATAGGGTGCATTGCCGTACTCACCACCTCTTGAAACGATATGCACTGCCTTTTTACCTTTGAGAAGTCCTACCGGACCTTGTTCCGTATATTTGAATGCTATTCCTACAACACTTATATAATCGATATAAGCCTTTAAAATGGCTGGGATACTTAAATTCCACATAGGTGCTGCAATCACATATTTATCTGCTTCTGCAAATTGATAGGCATATTCTAGTATGGGATGATTTTTACTTGCTTCCTCTTTAGGTCCAAAAATTTCTCCTAAATCCTCTAATCTTAAGAAATCTATGTTCTCTTTGTATAAATCTAATACAATAACTTCATCTTCTGGGTTATTTTTCTTATATTCTTCTATAAAACAATTAGAAACTTTAAAAGTTCTTGATGTTTCTTCATTTTTGACATTTGCTTTAATGTATAATATTTTGCTCATAGCTCTTTTCTCCTTATTACTCATTATAAAATTTAAATTTCTTCAAGATAGTCTTTAAAGTCATTTTCTCTTCATCCGTTAATATATCAAAGATATTTCTTATATTTTGAATATGGTCAGGTAAAATACTTTCTATAACCTGTTTCCCTTCATCTGTTAGGGATATGATCCATGATCTCTTATCTTTAGGGTCTGGATTCCTTTTTACTAGTCTATCCCTTTCTAAGTTTTTTATAACCACAGTTATATTCCCAGATGTCGTTAATATCTTTTCTATTAACTCACAGATTTGTAAATCTCCTTTATTATATAAGGCTTCTAACACCCCAAATTGAGCTGGCGTTAACCCACTTCTTTTCACTGTTTCAAATTCCTTTTTATGAATGACATGCTCAGCCCTGGTAAAGACTACTAAAGTAGATAACTCTAATTTATTTTCTTCAATTAATTTTTTTATTGTTTTCATACTTCAAACTTATCACTAATTAGTGATAATGTCAACACATCTTTATGTTTTTTATCCATGCCTTTTACATAGAAAAGTAGTTCACCCTTTCTAGCCTTTTTAGGTCCTACTTCACATTTAACTTGTATGAAGAGCTTCAAACACATCCACTAGTTACTTTAAATATACAGGACTATCCTACCATCATGTATGGTCAATTACTCTATCATAAAAATAAACGGATATCACCTGCACTTAAGGCTTTATAGAATGCTTACATAGTAAGCTCCCTTCCTTTTGTGCCAATAAAAATAGCCTTTAGGAGACTATTCACCTAAAGGCTATTTTTACTTTACAAACACAAAATGCTAAGCATTAGCTCACTATAAAATCCTTAACCACATAAATCAGGGTTCCAACCACACCACTTCCTAAAATAATAGAAATAGCATTGTTTTTATACTTCCGAAGTAAAAATAAGCATATGCCAAATAGGCCAAATTCAACAACTCTAAAATCAGAAAGCTGAAGGCTTTGCCAGTCTGCTTGAAATAGGGCTAACATCAAAATAGAAACACCTGCTGAACCAATAAGTGCCACTGTGGCAGGTCGAAGGGCACCTAATATACTTTGGACACCACTAAAATCCCGATATTTATAGTAAAAATGTGCCATTACCAAACAAATGATAAAGGGCGCAATGATACAACCTAATGTACAAATAGTTGCCCCTAATGGACCTGCCAAACGTGTTCCTACAAAGGTAGATGAATTAATAGAGATAGGACCTGGGGTCATTTCTGCAATCGTAATGAGATCCGTAAACTCTCCCATTGTCATCAGCCTGGTGACATTCACAATTTGATCTTGAATAAGCGGAATGGCTGCATAACCTCCACCTACACTAAATAGACCTACTTTAAAAAAGCTAAAAAATAGTTGCAATAATGTACTCATCCCTTATGCCTCCTCTGCCTTCTGTTTTAAATGATTGATACATAAGTCTACAATACCAATACCTAAGCAAGTGAGAATAATGAGCATGGCACTTACACCTAATAGATAGGCACTTATAAAGGCTACAACCATCATCACCATATAAAGCCTTCTTTTGGTTTGGCATACATTTTTAATTAAATGAATAACCACATCAAAAATAACAGCTGCAACCCCTGCCCTCATGACTTGAAGCGCAATGGCAATATAGGGATTGGTACGGAATTGTGTATAGAAAAGGGATAGGATAGAAATGATAAGCATAGGTGGAAGAATAGCTCCCAGTACGGCAACCAAAGACCCTACTATGCCACACATTCTATAGCCTATAATAACAGATGCATTAACAGGCAATGGCCCTGGGCAAGATTGGGTAATGGCTGTTACATCTAGCATCTCATCCTCTTCTAGCCACCTTAGTTCATCCACATATTTTTTCTTCATGAGGGAGACAATGACAAAGCCTCCTCCAAAGGTACAGGCACTTAGCATAAACATGGTCTTAAATAATGTCCATAAAATTTTAGCCTTACCTTCCTGTAGCTTTGCTTTTTCCTTTTCTTGTTTCACCATCATTTCATCTATTTCATTTTCAAACCTTTTTATGGTTTCCATTTGAGCACCTCCCTGGAGTCATCTCTTTTATTTTCCCTTATTTTTA
>JAEYNQ010000169.1 GCA_023412455.1 Bacillota bacterium | reverse complement strand
CAATTAGCAACGGATATAAGGTTACATTATGATATATAGTAAATAACATAAATCTATAATTCTTCATCTTCTTGCTCGCAATATAATACCTATACTTAAATTCATATCCCTTTTCTTGCTCACTTAGTGCTTCTTCACATGCTGCATATACTATAGCATTTGTCTTATCAGAAAGATACTGCCCTTGCTTCTCCAATATTTTCTTTGGCGTTTCGATCTTGCTAACATTATCTAAGCTAGGCCATAAGTCCATATATACTCTCACCTTTTCCACTAAAGTACTATCATTAGGGGTAGTATATAATAGGTTAGCAAAAAAAATTCATTTTAAAAAAATTATGTGAGCTGTTGGGGGCGCGTGGCTTTGAGTATAAATTTGTATTTTAGTTTAAATAGTAGGGGGGGGATATCTAGATATCGTTATTTACTACATCTAAGTTTGATCGCTGTATCAACCACTTCTCATATTCAATATTGTCATCTATATCCTTTGTGTTATATTCTTTCAAGTCCTTGCTTAATGGAAACGCTTCCCTAAACTTTTTTACAAGTTCTTCCTTACTGCTTATTAATAATGTTAAGCTACTATCAAATGCTACAATTTCAACAGATGCAAGAGGATGCTGTATTGAGATATTCTCTTGCCAAAAAACCTTGTTACAATCTGCATATGGTAAATCATATTTTAATACTTCTTGTAGCGTATAACACTTGTCAAATCCAGATAAAACCGCCCAATTCCATTGGAAATCATTTTTATTAATTATTCCTGTTAGTTCTTCTCCACTTATCCATGCATAGTTTTCTGACTGAAAAATGCGTTCCAAATGACCATCCGAAAAAGGGAAAATTTCATAACCTGTTATTAACCAATTATAAGACCTTTGAAAATTATCTATTGATTTGAATATTTTTTTTAGATATGTATAGGCAACTTCACCCTTCTCTAAGATTGCCCCCTTTATCATTTTAACACCACCAATTCATACTAGACTTATATATAAGCTTTCAACTTTACCAATCCACCACACTACTATCTCCGATCTGCAAGTTACATGCCCTACAAAGTACTGCCACATTATCCAAATAGATAAACTGAAATTTATAAACTACCTATTGAGTACTTATAAACATCAACAGTAACATGTTCATTACCACCCCAATTATGTTCTTCTTTTGTATAATCTTCTCTTGTAAATCCGTTAGCTAACAACACTTTTGTTGAATATATATTTTCTGGCATTACATATGCTATTAAAGTATTGATTCCAATCCTTTTTGTCAAATACTCGACTACCAACTTAACAGTTTTGGTTGCTATACCCTGATGCCAGTACTCCTCATTTAACCTATATCCGATTGTAACCCTATTTGCTCTCTTCTTATAATCAAAGATTTCTGCAAGTCCAATAAGCTTGTTCTCTTCACTTTTCAAATATATTCCTGCAATAATTAATTTCTTCTTATCAAAATCCCTGCCACCAAGATTTCTGATTGCAGCCAGAAGATTGCCTTTGCTCTTTTTGAAAAGGAATGGTGGAATATATTTATAGACATTCTCATTTTCTGTAATCTCTGCTAGATCCTCTACATCGGCTTCCTGCATCTTTCTAATAACAATTTTATCATCTTCCAAGTATGGAAATTCATTAAATAACTCTACCATTTTTTCTCCCTCAAATTCTATTTTACCAATCCCTCACACTACTATCCCCCACCTGCAAGTTACATACTCTACAAACTAAATAAGTTATAGCATTAAAATATCTTATTGTCTTACAAATATCTAGCATTTTCATCATCGAATTAATGCCTTCAAACACTTTTTAATGCTTTGTTGATTAAATTCTGTACTTGCTCGTTAAACTTATTCTCTAAGATATTTTCTCATTCCGTTCAACAATAGTATAATAATATTAGTTAGTTTTTTCAGTTCTTCATTTCCATTCCATGAAAAGCCTAATTCATAGAGCCTTCTTAATTCATTTTGTATTTTTATCAATAAATTTGCATCATCAGAAAACTTATATAAGAAAAACTCAATATCTCTTTCTTCTGGAATTGGCCTATTCTTCTCTAATCCATCAAGAGATCCTACAATATATCCCAGCTTACAAAGAACGGTCTGTAAATACTGAACTTGCATTATATCACTGCATCCTTGAAATATTATTTCATCACTAATCTCTTTAAGATGTTTAGTATAGGGTTCGATAAGTCCATGAATTATATAATCCATAGGATTATCAGCTAAACTAATAACAAACTTACTTGCATAATATTCTTCCCACAAGTCTAAAGCTGTCTTTAAGATTAATTCCTCAGGCGTCTTAGCTTCAATAATTACAGTCCCATTATTGAAACTATGAATGTGTGCTAATTCATGCATTAAGATAAAGAATACTTCATTAGTTAGGACTACATTTTCTTTTTTACTATCAATACTGATTAAAACTATGTATTTACCATTAGAGACAGAGCAAGCTATACCTGCTGCATCATCTGTATTCTTGTAATGAAGAGAATATTGCTTGTTTATTTCTTCTACCGATTCACTAATATTTCCTGTCAGAATTATCTTAAATAAACCATCTAATTTTAACAGTGAAATATTAGGATTATTTAATATACTCAACTTTCCCACTTTAAATCTTTAAATAAATCTTTGATAAATATGGCTTGCGAATCAATCCAGTGTTGGAGTTGACTTTTTAATGTTTTTTGTTCAGGTTTGGCTCCATTATTTATGTGTTCA
>JAEYNQ010000047.1 GCA_023412455.1 Bacillota bacterium | reverse complement strand
ATGTGGCTCATCACTATGCAGATACACAGTTGGTAAGGCCTGGGACAATGTTAGATTTACTTATAACTGATGCCACTAACACAACGAGAGGTGATAGTGATTTTGCGCCATTTGAGTCTCAGTCGGGGAAGGTGTTTGAACCTCGAACTATACTAGGTATTAATGCAGGAAGCAAAAAGCAGGAAATGGCAAAAGAGATTATTAGATTTGCTCTATCAGAAGAAAACCAAAAAGTTGATGTGAGAGATGGATTTCCTGTGAACGAAGAGGCTCTTGAATTCTGGAGACAAGGTGAAAGCCTTCCACCAGGCAATGCTTGGGGGGTTTTTGGTGAAAGAGATGGAAAAGAGTGTTGGGTCTACTTGTCTTGGGCTCAAAGTAATATGAAGGTATTCACTAAATACCATGATTACTGCAAAGAAGTAAAAGTACCTGTTGTTGTAGATGAAACAATATTAAAAATAATAGTAGAGGAATCAAAGAAATACTTCGAAGGCACTATGACAATACAGGAGGCAGTAGAAGCTATTAAAAATAAAACCGAATTCTATTTTGCAGAAGGATAACTATAAAAAGGCTGACTTGAACCACTTTAAAGCAGCCTTTTTTACTAATAGATAGGTAGGATAGAGATAAGCTTAGAGGTTATTTAGAGGTTGACAAGGTAGACTGATGATAGAAGTAAAGAGTTTATCAAACATGAAGATGGGCATTTAGAAAGGATTAAAGTAAAGATGTTAAAGAAATGGAAAGGCTTATTATTTGTTTTGCCAAGTTTGATGGGGGTAATGTTTTTTTATATTATTCCTTTTATAGCAAGTTTTACATACTGTTTTACAACGGGTACTATCAATAGAAAATTTTCAGGGCTTATACATTTCAAGGAGTTATTTCAAAGTGACATTTTTAAACTAGCACTTTACAATACCTGTAAAATCATTGGCATCGCTCTACCTTTTCTAATCATACTTTCTTTAATGATTGCCTTTGCTATTGAAGAGAAGCTCAGTAAGCTTAGATGGGTTCAAAGTATTTTGCTTATTCCTATGGCTATCCCAGCTGCTTCACTTATGCTCCTATGGAATGATTTATTAGCACAAGAGGGGATTATTAATTCTCTTATGGGGATCCATATAGATTGGATGAAAAGTGGGTATGGACCTTGGATAGTGATAGGGATGATAGTATGGAAAAACGTAGGATATAGTACGCTTCTGATTATGAATTCTCTTCTAATGATGCCCAAAGAATATATAGAAGCTGCAAAATTAGATGGGGCAAGTATATTTAAAATCATAGGGTATATTAAGCTACCTTATCTAGTACCTATCCTATTCTTTTCTATTGTGATTTCTCTTTTTAACTCCTTCAAGATTTTTAGAGAAGTCTATTTACTTCAGGGGAACTATCCAGAGGAAAACCTCTATCTTTTGCAGCACTTTATGAATAATAACTTTACGAAATTAAATTATGAGAGATTGTCAGCAGCGGCATTTATTTTGTATAGCTTTATTTTTATTTTTATCTTTGTAATAGCTCAGCAACAAAAGCGCTATATAGAGCACAATTTTTAGGGAGGACTAGCATGAGAAGAACGAGACAAATGATTTTGGGAATATTTTTGTTCACCCTTGCTTTGGTCGCAGTATTCCCAGTAGTATATATGCTTTCCCATTCTCTTAAGAGTGAGGAACTTATTTCTTATATCTACAGCAATAACGGTATAGGCATATGGGATAAAGTTTTTATTAAGCCTTTTTGTATGGATTTAGGACAATACTACCGTATTTTTTTTAGAACCCCTGAATTTCTTTATTTATTTTGGAACTCCGTTTTAGTAACAAGTACCATTGTGGTATTTCAAGTTGTTATAGCCGTCTTAGCGGCCTATGGGTTTAGTAAGATTAAATTTCCTGGGTCAGACCTGCTTTTTTTTATTTATATTGTGATTATGCTGATGCCATTTCAAGTGACCTTAGTACCCAATTATTTAGTCCTTCATAAGCTTAGGCTCCTAGATAGCTATGCTTCTTTAATCCTTCCTGGTATTTTTAATACCTTTGGGGTGTTTTTCTTAAAACAATTTATGGAAAGTATAGATTTAGTTTTTATAGAGGAAGCTAGACTTTCGGGGGCAAGTGAACTTCAGGTTATTAGGTATATTATGGCCCCTATATGTAAGCCTGTAATTGTCTCCGTAGCTGTACTTTTGTTTATAGATTACTGGAATATGATAGAACAGCCTTTAGTTTTTATCACTTCCATAGATAAATATCCTTTATCTGTCTATCTATCAGTCATTACCAGTAATAATATTGGAATTGGCTTTGCTTGCAGTGTATTATATATGATTTTGCCTATACTTTTAATTCTTTATGCTGAAAATGATTTAACAAGTCAGCTGAAGCTTAAGAGTTTAACATGAGGCAGCAGAGGCTATTAGGTAGAAGACAGAATTTTATCTATCAGAATAAGCAAGGCATTGAAGTTCAAGAGCTTGAAGTAAGGAGAAGTGGGAATGGATAGGAGCATCATATTAAAAGGAAGATTAAAAAAGGCTATCATTATTTTTTTAAGTAGCATGGCACTATTTGTTATGGTTTCAAGAACGATTTATAGTTATCTTTTACCAGTGGTGGAGGTGGAAAAAGCCGATTATGGCAGTATAGAGACCAAATTCATTGCTGATGGCAAAATTGGATTGGATGAAACTGCTTTAAAAAATAATAGAGTAACTGTAACAGCTTCTATAGGAGGCAAACTATCTGATTTTGAGCTGGAAGAAGGTAAAGAAGTAAAAGCTGGTGAGACACTTTTTTCTATAACAAAAGATAAGGATAGTCTAGAGTCTCAAAATGCCGAACTGGATGGGGTTGAGCTTACATTAAGGATAGAAAGTCTCTTAAGACAAGTACAAAATAATGAGGAAAGAAGGCAAGTGATAGAAGCGGACTATCAAAAGAAAAAGAATGAGTTCCAGAGTATAGACTCAGCAAGTGAGCTACTTGAGCTTCAAAAGCAAATAGATGAGCAGAAAAATATTATAGCAATGAACGAGGAATTACACGCCGAACAGCTTATTGAAGAAGCTACTTATAAAAGAGAGAAAGCTCAATTAGAGCTACTAGAAAAGAAAAAAATAGAGGTAAGAAATAATAAAATAGGTGAAATGGAGAAGGAGTTAGAAGCCTTTAAAGAGCAGATAGATGCACTAGAGCTCAATCATGCTAATATGACAGATGAGATTTTATTAAATCAAAAGAAGTTAGACATAAAACAAGGTCTTATAAAGGAAGAAGTTATTAAAAGTCCTATAGATGGCTCTATTTATACATTAAATGTTGGAGCTGGGGCAAATGTTGAAAAGGGAGAAGAATTGGTGGTTATTATCCCTAAGGGGATCTCTTATAGTTTAAGCTTTGAAGTAGCAGATGACCAAACAGAAGATATTACCATGGGGAGAGAGGTCACCTTTCTTCTTAACCAAATACCTAAACAAGCTAAAGTGGTAAAGAAGAGCCTAAATCAGGAAACAGGCTATGTTGTTATAAGCTGCGAAGTGGAAGAAGAAGTATTAGAGCAGCTTGAGCTGGATAATAAAAGCTATAAGAAAGTTCTTGTAGAGATAGTAAACAGCTCAAATCCTTATAATTGTACGGTTTCTAATTCAGCTATTATAACAGAATATGGCACTAGCTCTATTTATGTGATTGAAGAGAGAGAGGGCGTATGGGGAAAGACTTATAAGGCACGTAAGGTGAATGCCAACATTTTAGAAGAAGGAGATTATAAAACGGCTATACAAGCAGCCATCAGTAAGGAGGATAAGATTATTAAGTATCCTTTGAGCTCCTTAAAGGATGGAGTAGAAGTAGGACTGGAAGTAGGGGAAGAGAAATGAAAAAGAGAGGTTGCTTCTATTTAACTCTATTTATAGCCCTGCAAGTGATGAAAACTTTATTGATTAAGGAGATTATTGATGATTATGGAGAAGGGAGAATAGAAATTCAGCTTAATGAGAGTGAAATAGTAAATTTTTCGGCTTTTTCACTACGAGATGGCTACGAAGATTTGCGGCCTACAGTTACAAGTTCAAGAAGATGTAGGATGAATGGAAAAGAAGAGATAGAAGTAATGGGGATTTCAGTTAATGAGTATTTTGGGCAAACGGAACCTATGGAGATGAGAAATGGCGCTTTTTTTGGAGAAGGGGCAGTAAAGGAAGGCAGAAATGTAGCTATTATCAGTGATGAACTGGCTATGAAGTTGTTTGGTTCAGATAAGGCAACAGGCAATCTTTGCAGGATAGAGGGTACAACTTATCAAGTAGTAGGTGTATATAAAAAGTATAAGAGCTTTTGGGATGCACTACTGGATGATGGACAGGAACGCATTTATTATCCTATGACTAGTACAGCAGCAGAGAATGGGAAAATAGAAACTTTATATGTAAGCCTAAAAAATAGAGTAGACGGACTATCCCTTCATGCACTAGATGAAATTCAAATAAATAATAGCAATAGCTACATTTATAATGAGCTGGATGGAGCTAAAAAGTTAAAAAGTTTATCGCAGGCGCCTATAAATATTTTGGTTCTCTTGAGTGTCATGTATTTAATAAGAGCTGCTATTCATAGTATGAAAAATGAGAAAGAAAGTTTTAAAATTAGGGTCATCAAAATAGGAGTATGTACTGTTATAGGGTATTTGCTCATAAGTGTCATGATAGTACCACTTTATATAGCGCCGGAGGCATTACCACCTAATAATGTTTTTGATATAGGGTTTTACATCAAGTATTTTAAAAATCAACGGATAGCACAAAATTATTTATTGGAACTTCATCTTTCAAATTTTAATAGAATTTATAGTTGTGTAAGTAAGAGCATTTTAATAGTAGGTATTTTACAAATGATTATTTATTTTAGAGCAAAAAGTTTACTATTTAAACGAGGGGAGAAAGTCACATGATTAGAAATAAGCACAGAATAATGCTGCTGTTGTTGATAAGTAGCTTAATATTTATAGGGGGTTGTGGAAAAAACCAGCAGTCTATTAGTGAAGGAATACCCATGGGACGTTACATAGAACAGAATGTAAAAACAGATAATATTGACCTTTCTCCAGGTTCAATTGTAGGTCTTTTAAAAACTAAAGAGAATAAGCTTCAAGTTTATCAACTAGATAATGGCTT
>JAEYNQ010000025.1 GCA_023412455.1 Bacillota bacterium | reverse complement strand
GTCCTTACAATACATACTTGCAAGAACCTCACTTTCATATTTTACACCACCCTGTGGAAATTCCTTTATATAACGTATCGAATTATTCACATGTTTCACATAGTGTGAATTATATAAAATGACACTATGGTATTTAGAGTGAAATTTAGGTTGTAACATATTATGGATATATAAATCAGCAAGTATTACAAATATATCCAACTTATTATTTGTTGTTTCATCATTATTTTCTCTCATTAATGCGTCATACAAATGATCAATAATCATTTTATGTTGTCTTGGTTCATCGTTTTGAATAATAACCTCCACAATTAATCTTGCCAACTCATCATAATTAGAATCACCTATCCATTCATGGAGTAATTCTAACAACTTACTATTTTCCATCTCTTTAGTAAAATAAACTGCTAAAAAATATTCATAAAAAGTTTTATGCGCAAAGTCTAATGTATCTTCATCAGTTTCCTTAATGAGTTCTGTACGCTCAACCAAATATTCTGAATACTGTCTAACAGAATCACTCCAATTTATTCGGTCTTCAACCTCAATTGCCGAATACACAGACTCCTTCAACTCATCATAGCTAAATTTATATCCTACGTTTTTATTAATGTGTGAAAATTTATAATGTGCAATCTTAGGTATAACCGAATCCATGCCTAAGATATTCTTAGTTTTTTCACATAAAGTATATGCTGCTTTTCTATCTTCACGAACTTTCAAAAAAGTTTCAATACATTTCTTATAAAATTCTACTCTTCTATTTGGTAAATTTTTTTCAATATCAAAAATAATCAATGCAAGAATAAGTACTATAGGATTTCTTATAAGATTTTCACATCTTGCTCTCTTTACTTCTATAGAAAACTTATTCAAAAAATCTTTAGAACCTTCTTTTGTATTGTAGTAACAATACCAATTTTTACTGTAGAGATGAATTTGCTTAGTATCAAAGTCGTTTATTTTTATATGCAAAAAATTATCATCAAGTCTATTTTTTAAATATCCTGCTTCTCTTGTAGATATTACAAATCTATTTAAATAGAATATCTGACAAAAATTTCCAATATCGTCTCTAACTTTATTTCTAATTTGTTGAGTTGGTATTTCATCTAATGCATCCAAAATAACTAAACATTTTCCTTCATCTAAATAACCTGTTAATAATCTCTCGGTATCATCAAATGACATTCTAGCTCTTTTTATTTTTCTTCGAAACTCAGTTGTAATACACCAGAGTAAATCCTTTTTATTTTCTCCTATATCATGTGCATATTCTTTCAAATCTATCTTAATTTTCAGAGCATATACTTTATACATTTCTTCATACTTACAAAATAGATAATTCAATGTAGTTGATTTTCCAAGCCCTGCACCCCCAATCAATACAATTTTACTTCCATAATCAAAAAAATCTTCTAATTGTATAGGTTCTATCGACTCCAAGCCGTGCTTGTATATATTTTCTAATGACTTTGTGGGATATAAGGAAAATGTATTTCTTACATAAAATTTTTCAATGTCTTGCGCTTTCTTATTCTCTGCACCTGAAATTCCTGTAAAACGAATAGTTCCGAATTCTTTTCTACATACATCATGATACAAAGTTATTTCATCATTATCAATTTGAATCTCCTCATTACTCAAAGATTTAAAATACTTTAACAGATTATCTTCATGTTCAGAAATTTTAGATATAATATCCCTATTAGATAACATTAATAATTGAAAAGTCGCACTCATTTCAGGACTATCTTCAATTATTTTATGTAAATAGTCTAAATATAACACTTGTATTTCACAAATAAAGTCTCTTGCTTCAACATGTTTCACCTTGGGGCATTCTTCAAATAAATACTTTTGCATATTCTCCATATACTCGGCATTAGTTTTTCCATCTTTGGTTGAGTAAAAAAAATTCCTAATCAAGTCTTTAAACCTTCTACTATTAACAAACAAATAAAATTCATTACTATCTAGTGAAGTATCTGCAAATTTACTCAACTTCTCCTCAATAATAGAGCTAACTTTATTTCTAAATTTATCTACCTTTCTTTTTTCTAGCCACTTACTACCTAATGCCCCTACAATCGCCTCTCCTGTTGCAAAAATAATATCTCCCCACATTATCTTTAGTCCCTCCACTAAATATATTTATAGTGTTTTGTTAAATAATAATTTACCCTAATAGTTAATCTCAAGTATATTTAATTTCCTCACAGTCTTCTCCGATAGAGAATTACTTAATTAATATATAGTAACACCAAGCGAAGAACTTGATTGTTTTAACACATATTCTACTATAGTTTTATTCTTACTTTTACAGATAATAACTCCAATTTAAGGATTCTCACCGGGTCATTTCACCTATATATTCAATCTCAAACTCTCCAATTTTAATTTAATGGCAACTAAGTATCGCAATCTTCTCTGCAACAGAAGTAAATCAATCTACAATCCATTGTCCCCACCTGTATATGGTATTAACTTCTGATAAATGTACAATCTCCTTCCATTTCTATCAAGAATGCCTTTACATTATTTACAGATTGTATTTCTCACCCATGCATGTTCCCATTACTCTGAAGATAATTTTGCAAAACCAAATAAATACTCATCTTTTAGAGTCAATTCCACCTATATTCTCTGTTTTTCCGGTAGATGGCAGCAAAGTTTATTTAATTAATCATATATTTTCCATTTATCTGTGCTTCAATAGAATATTAATTTTTTATCTGTAATCCTTTTAGATGGTGTAGAGTAAAATTCTATTTTTTCATATAACTATTTCTTACTTTTTCAATACTAGTGCGTCCATGTGGGTTCTGCCCACTACCATCGATAATTTCTACTTCAGTGTCTCCTAATATCGGAATTAACCGTGTATTTTTCCATTCAGTTATACTAGTAGATGCTGCTGCTTTGTTTTTATAATCATAAGCATTGAATTCGGTAGATCTTTTGCCCCTAATAATAGTTCTTATTCCTTCAAGTTCAAAAATTTGTTGTTCCAATTCTGAAGCACTTACTTTTCCCATATTTCCCCTCCATATGAATAGTTGTTTTTAGAATATATTTAATATTATACACAATTATACAACTAATTTCAGTTAATTTACTACTTTTTATGTATATATAAAGAAATAAAGACCCTTTTATATACTCTAACTCTATTAATGTGCATTCTGTGTGTTATCTACTAGGTTTACTCTGTCAGAAATTGTAAATTTCTTATTAGCCTACCTTCTTAGAAGCCTTTTCTCACTAAGCCAAAGAGACTATAATGCAGCAAGAGTCATTTTACTTGTAGATTTGCCTACACAGAATTTAGTAAAAAATCTTGGTGAAGCCCTATTGGCTGGTTTTAAGGGTAGCTGTTTGAACCTCAAGTGCTCTTCTTGAGATGAGTTTGTCCTGTTGGCCAGTAGGGGTGAGCCTAGATTTATCTAAATTCGAGGACTCGCAGCCGGAAGGTAGAATGACTCTTGTGGATGTAAGATGATAGCTTTCATAAAAAAGCCCCATAGGCCTTGTCTTTTCAAAACCTATGGGGTGAAATATTGAAGTATCTCTTGATAGTGAATTACTTAAAAACTAGGGCTTTATCCATTTATTCTAGCTTTTAAAGGTTTTGCCCTCTTTAATAATATAGCAAATCTCTAAATCCTTATTTAATAATACAACATTGGCCATTTTGCCTTCTTCCAAACTACCATAACACTCCGAAATACCTATTGCTTTTGCTGGATTAACTGTGGCGCACTTTACTTACCTCTTTAATAAATGCCATGGCTCCTTCTACTTCTGTTGCGATATCAACTAGTTTGATCATACCCTTGGCTTTTTCCTATCATCTTATTCTGAAGTGCGTGTTTGTCATAATTATTTTTCTCCAGAATCACAGTGCTCCTCCTAAAATAAACTAACGAGGTATTCCAATGGAAACTACAAAAAAATCCCCGACTGTCCTGTAGAGATAACTCTTCAGCTAATCGGGAATAAATGGTAAGTATTCATTATTCATAGCCTATTCAAGTTCTACAGCTTGTCCGCCCACAGGCTCCATCTTCTGAAATGGATTTTTCTTCATGCTAATGACTAATGGAAGCACCATAAGGGCCCAGACAATTGGTTCAGATACGATAACACCATAATAGCCCATAATAGGAACTAGGAGATAAGCAATTAAAACTTTCCCAACCAGCTCAATCACACTCGATAGGAGTGGTGTCTTTGTATCCCCAAAGCCTTGCATACTATTTCTCAAGATACAAATGATTGCAGGTAAGAAGTAAAAAATCACATTTACCTTCAAATATAATGTTGCCATTTCAATAACTTGTGCCCCCTCGCTTGCTGTAATCATTGTAACTAATTGAGGCGAGAAAAGGAATAATACTGCTATAGCCATTCCACACCACCCTAGGGCAGCTAGAATTGTATCTCTTATTCCCTTTTTTATACGTCCATACTCCTTTGCTCCTAGATTCTGTCCACAATAGGTAGCAAGAGCTGTTCCTAATACAAAGAAGGGGATCAGGAAAATCATAGTAATCTTCCTTGCTGCTGTATGAGCAACTATAATATTCGTTCCTAATGTATTAATGCTTGTCTGCAAAGCAAGGGAACCAATTGTAACAAAAGAAATCATAAAGCCCATAGATAAACCAGTGGGAAGGAGCTCTTTATAAATGGCTTTGTCAAAAGCAAAATAACTTTTTTGGAAAGAAATCAGTTTGTATTTCTTTTGCATATACCCAAAGCATAAAATAGCAGATAATCCTTGAGAGATTATAGTAGCAACGGCAGCTCCTGCAACGCCTGTATGTAATTGCAAAATAAAAAAGTAATCTAATACTATATTAAGTATGTTAGAAATAATTAAAAATATAAGGGGTGTAAAGGAGTCCCCTATGGCACGTAAAATGACTGCACAAATATTATAGAAGGTGGTTGCAACAAGCCCTATAATAATAATTCTGATATAAGTATAAGCTTCTCCACTTAGCTCCTCTGAAACATTCATAAAATCTAGAATTTGTGGCAAAAAAACAAGCCCTATCCCACTTATAGCAATTGTTATACCTAAGCTAAGAATCACCGTTCCCCCAATGGCCTTCTTAAGTTTTTTTTCATCCTTTGCCCCATAAAAATGAGCCATTAGAATCCCAAACCCACAAATAATACCATTTAAAAATTCAATAAGCAAATCACTTAATGAAGTAGTGGTACCTACAGCAGCAAGTGAAGCTTCCCCTAGTGTTTGACCAATAATTCGTGTATCCACTAAACCATAGAAAAGCTGAAAGAGCTGACCCATATAAAGTGGTATTGCAAAAGCCAAGATTACTTTTAAGGGATTCCCCTTGGTTAAATTTTTCACATGCATCTTCCTTAATAAAATTTTTTCCATTTCTCCCACTAACTGCAATTATAAAAATACCCTTTAAATAATTGGCTTTTTCTTTATAACTTTTATAAAACTTTGCTCCCCAAAATAAGATGCCAATTAACACAAAATAATACACATATACTAGCTTATCCGCCTTCATATCCTCTTCTTAGTTCTTTTTCATTAGAAATAAAATCTATTTCATCACTTATAGCTATAGTACTCCTATCTACAACGTCCTCCAAGCCTTTAGACGATTTCGACAAATTTCTTCATTTGGAAAACAAGATTGTCTAAAGGTGAGCTGCTCCATGTATAAATGATCAAATAGTGAAAATGCATTCTGTTCCTCTCCAAGATAGAGTAAGATGGCAATTTGTAGCCATTCACTTTTATTCAAACCATAAACACCGTCTCGGACTGCTTCATCATGCTTTAAACTATAGAGTAGTTTTTTAGGGGTATCACATAACGCCAGTAGTGGCAGCAACGTATCCACAATGAATCTATAATCGCCCTGTGCTAAATGCCTAACTTCAGCTTCCGTCATTTGATCCGTTAATATATGGGATAAGGCATCTGACCGAAAGACTCCTAAAGGAAATCCCTTACGGTATGTCTCACCTATGATAAGCTCAGTAAGCTTATTAATTTTGGGATAATCGTAGCCTGCATTGACTAATGTCTCCATAGCGGAAGAACCCCTTATTTTATAGGTAGCTAGCACGATACTCTGTTGGCATTCCCCTGATTTACGAACCATGAGGGTTTTATTTTTATATTGAAAGCCCTCCCCTTCAAGAAATCCTCGCAGAGTACTGACATACATTTCAGCCGCCTCTGATAGGTTTAAAAAAGTTGAGTCAAAGCGGATATTAATAGCTGCATCATAAAGAGGACATCCATATTCCAGCATAATATCAATAAGTCTATTCATATGCTGCTCTGATACCTCATAGCAATCAAAGCGAAGGAACTGGGAAGTCGTAAACACTTCAATCATTTCTTCCCCATTTTCATAATGAACAGCATCGGACTTATGCCATGTAACAAACGCATTGTCTACTGTTCTGAGAATGTCTGACACGGGCAGTTCTGCTAGCCCCTCAACAAACATCCCTTGAGATAATTCTGCATACACATTATTATGCTTTAAATTAAGAGGAACCTCATACTTCCAAAAACTTAAATCTCTGCTCATTGTAATTTCTCCATTACCTTACTATTTCAAATTATTCGTCATAGATTGCTATAGGTTATGTGGTTATAATTAATAATATTTTTACTATTCAGATAAATTTATTATACTTTACTATGCCTATGTTTACAACAAAAAAGCAGTCTATCACATGATACACTGCTCATTCTCCACTTATTTATCTTCATATACTATTCTGAAATAGGATAGCACACATGAATGACTTCCCCAGGTAGTTTCCAATCCTTAAGGAACCACTCCTCCACCCATTGATGTTTTCCTACTTTTGTTCTTGTTTCCTTTCTCCACTGTTCCATCATTTTCCATGCACTTCTTAGCTTGTAGATATCTGTTGACAGGGTCATGAATTTACCACCTAAATAGTCAGCAAAGGTAACTTAAAGTTCCTTATTCCTCTTTCCATTTATCTTCCCAGAAAGTGCAGCAGAAATCCATATCACTTAATCGTTCATAATTCACTTTTACCTCATTTTCTTCCTCAAACTCAGCCTCATGAGAACCACAAAAATACCAATCTAGAAGTTCTTTTAAGCTTGGAGCAGCAGGTCTTCCATGTAATAAATCATCCTGGCCTAAGTATTCTTCAGCCCAGTTAAAATATTCATGGTCAAACCAAACCAAAGACCATGTAGATTCATCCTCTTCATCTATTAGTTCTTCATCCTTTGATAAATCAATGCAAAGTGGCCCACTACCTGCTCCCCAGTCTCCAATAGGAATAAACATCTTGCAGTTTTCCTCTGTTACCTCACGCCATTCTAAAGCATCCTCTCGGAAAAAGTTTATATTATCTTCTAATTTCGCTATACTAGAAACTCCATATAAGCTCAACCAATATGGAGTTAACTCTCCATCTTGATCAACAATGCCACAAATATTATACATGTCATCTGGTAACTGATAAGAGGTTAAAAATGCCTTGTAAAATGCTGGCAGCTTGACCCCATATTTCTCCTCCAAATCAGCAATTTCTTGGTTTGTAATGGTTGATGGTATAAGCTCCTTTAACCATCCTCGTTTCATACAATTTTCAAATGCTTCCTTTACAAATTTTTCTTCTTCCATAGTAATTCTCTCCTATTTCTATAATATATTCTGAGTATACCATGCTAAATAATTTTACTTTAGTTCATTAAATATAAATAATTCTGTCTAAAATACCTACTCAATATGATTAGTCCTTTTACAATATCCCTCATATGCTTTAAGACTTATCATGCTTGTAGTTCTTACTAATATACCTTTTTCTCATTTAATGCTTACTAAAAAGCTAACTGACTCTTCCTGTTTCTCAGTTCATCTTATACCATTTATAAAGGAGAAAAGCTCCTCTTGATACCTTTCTGGTTCATCCCAAAACGCAGCTAAATGGTTAGATTTTTCAAAGGTTACAAATTTTTTTCTGTCATGAGAAATAGCCTTAAAAAGAGCTTCTCCCATATAGTATGGGCATACTTTATCCACCTTGCTATGAAACATAAGAGTTGGGGTATCACTAGCCTTGACTCTTTCAACTTGATTAATACTTTGAAAAGAATAACCATATAACAACTTACAAAATATGCTTCCCAAGGATGTTAAACTCTCTTCAAGTAGTGGAATCTTATTTTGGGTTATCTTCCATGCAATCTCATCATACATACTGCTATAGGGGCTCTCTAATACTGCAAATGAAAGTTTATTTTTTGCCTCCTCACTCCCAAGGTAATAGGCGATAGTAGCTGCCCCCATGGACTGCCCCATAACGCCAACTCTCTCATTGCCATTTTTAGCTTTTGTAAAATCAATAACCTGCGCTAAATCTTCACTTTCTAAATAACCAAATGTAACAGTAGCAGCAGAATTTTCGCCATGAGCACGTTGGTCATATAAAACAACATTCCACCCTTCTTGCAAAAATAGTTCTGCTATGGGATACATTACCTTGTGATTACTCATATGCCAATGTACTAAAATAACTGTTTTATTATTATAGTCTTTTTCTTTCGTTATGTAATAGATAGGTATTGTATGACCTAAGGAAGATGTCACTTCCAATTTTTTACTATGTTCTTCCCATTTTTCATTAAATGCATTCCTATTAAACCCTGTATCTTGACAAAATATATCAACGACATGCTCCCCATACTTGGGAGACATTTTTGAAGAAATGAAGGCTATTAAAAACCCTAATATTCCAATAAATAGTGGAATAATGATTAGGATAGAAATTAAAACTTTGACCTTTTTACTCATCTACATTCCCCCTCTAAGTTCATTTTTCCTTTCCATCTGCTTTCACCCCAATGACTTCAATCCCTCAAATGTTAACAGATAGCCCTGTTACATAAATCACTTAACCACCTTCCTAAACTCTAACTACCATTTCTCTTAGATTTTTATAGCTTTAAAATACTAATCCCATCAGATTCCCCATACTGTAGACTGTCGTATCGTGTCTGCCACTTCTCCTAACGTCCCTGAGATTATAACTATAGAGCCAAGAATTTCTCAAGAAGTTGAATTGCTTCTGTATTATTGTATCTTTTTGCCCTATCTAGAGCTGTTTGTTTATGAACATTCTTAATATGTAAATTTGCACCTTGTTCTGCTAAAAATTGGATTCCCGCCATATTGTAACAATCAACAAAAGTATGTAATGGTGGAGATGGTTTTCCATCACACTCCATATCACAGCCACTTAATTTCAATAATTCTAACAGTTTAATATCTGTTGTATACCCAGCAATTAAGAAGCCTTTACATTTTACTTCCTTATCAAATTGCTCTCTATGATTTTCATAAATATAATAAACAATGTTGGGTGAATACTGAAATGCTATTTTCAGTGGACGTTCAGATAGAGAAGTCTTATTAAGGTCTGCACCTTTCTCAATAATCGCTTTAAATGCTATAAGGTTATCATTTTCTGCACAAATGCCCAAAGGTGTCCCGTAATATTGAAGTCTTTTATCTAACTGCGCCTTTGTAGCATTTTCTAAGCATTTTAAGATCTTATCTGTATCATTTAGATAACAGGCATATACTAATGTATCCTTTATTTTCTCTGCTTTAATGGATTTTTTTAATATCTTCTTTCTGTCTTCTTCTCTAGGATATAAGCCATACTTTTGAAATAATAGCAATTCACTTAAATCTTGACTAAAAAGTTCATAATTATAAAACCTTATTAACTTGTTTTCTACCAAAATATTTCTTTGATATCTATAAATATGGACTCCTCTTTCTTTAGTTACCTCAAAATCACTAAAATATTTATTAAACATTTTTCGGTCTAGTTGGCCAGATTGGCTAACTTCATTTTCGATTACCTCATAAAGTATAGGTTGCATCGAGTTAGATGTTACTATCACCACTAAGAAATACTCTTTTATATCTCTAGATAAATCCTCCATAAACTTTTCATACCATCTATTATTCTCCATCATTACACCCCCCAATTATCCAGCTATTTCAGCTGCTTTCACCCCTGACTTCATTGAACCACTAACAATTATTGTATGTCCCATAAATAGTTCATTATCATCAAAATAAACCATAAAGCATCCACTTGCTGTCATATTAATATGTTGAATAGCTATTTTGTTAGAAATATCTTGTGGTCTTATTTCTTCCCTATCCTCTTCTTGCCATTCCTTGGCTAATCCAAGCAGTTCTCTTGCAGCATATGCTTTCATTTCTTCTTCCCAATAGTCAAGTTTTTGAGCCATCTTTTTCATAGCGTTTCTTACCCTTGTGCAACTTGCCTTATTGAAGTCATTCACCTCTAAGGTCAATTCAATTGTAGTATTCTTCCACTGAAGCTGCCCTTCATAGCATCTCGACTTCTTATTTAAGGTTAATGTCCCTAAGACTTCATCTTTCACAATAACTGGTTTTCTATATTCTGCAAGAATCTCTTCTAGCCTAGGTTCCCTCTCCTCCTCCAATAATACCTCTACTACACAAAATTCATTTTCACTATGAAAATCAAATAATTCTTCAGTAGTTGGGCCTTCACCCGTCCATTGTCTTGCCTTTATCCGATAAATTGTTTGACTTTTAAATCGATCAAACCTATCCTTTTCATTATTAACTGGCCAAATAAGTGTGCCCTTATTTTTTATAAGCTCATCGGAAGTAGCATCCACATACCCTAATAGATTGACAGATGCTTCTTCCCAGTTTTTCTCACAAGTACTGATTATACAATTATTTTTTTCTTCTACTAATACAATCAATTCCTTTGGTATTTCATCATAATTTGCTTCATATTCATTCCATTCCATTTGCTTTCCCCTCCTTGAAAAATTCAATGCATTTCCTATTTTTCATTGCATTCCAACACTCTATTAAGCTTTGCCTTACATCCGTGTCTGCATAAATGGTCATGCCTTCTTCATCACCATAGTAAATAGTTTTCTCATGTTCACTATCCCATTGCTTATAGGATTCATAAAAAGCTTCTGGAGATACCTGCTCTCCATCTTCTTTTCTCCCCTAATGAACAGGTGTATTTGCAAACCTCTATATCCTTTTGAATGAAATAATGTCTAATCATTTAAACAGAAAATACCCTTTTAAACATAATAATATAATTCAGAATATTATGAAACAAAAAATATAATCTTAAGATTATCCTTTATTCTTCACTTTCCATAAAACCTTCTTCCTATATCCTTATGTTTCCATTAGTTCAATCAGAAAACTGAGATTTTTTATAGTATCTTAAGGTCAGCAAAAAAAGTCGAGAACTAACTTATTGCTCTTGTTATACTTCAAATGAAAAAGGCTAGTAAGTTAAGGAGGAAAAAATGCTACAACGAGATAAAATCATAATACGTGGATTAAACCAAAACAATTTAAAAAATATTTCCCTTGAAATTCCACACGGCAAGATTGTTGTATTCACAGGCGTTTCAGGTTCAGGGAAATCAAGCATCGTATTTGATACAATTGCCGCTGAAAGTCAGCGGCAGATGAATGAAACTTACACAGCGTTCATCCGTGGTAGATTACCTAAGTTTGAAAAGCCGAAAGTAGATAGCATACAAAATCTCTCAGCCTCCGTTATCATTGATCAAACCAGGCTTGGTGGAAATGCTCGCTCTACTGTGGGAACAATCAGTGATATGTATGCAGCTCTCCGATTACTCTACTCCCGTATGGGTAAGCCGTTTGTGGGAACTGCTTCCCATTTTTCTTTTAATGAACCAAATGGCATGTGTCCCGAATGCTTAGGGCTTGGCAAGGTGATGACACTAAACATTCTTCCCACTATTATAGAGGACAAGAGTTGGAATGAAGGTATGGTGGATTTACCTGGATTTCACATAGGCACTTACTATTGGAAGCACTATACAAAGAGTGGCTTATTTGATCTTAATAAAAAATGGTGTGATTACACCACACGGGAACAAAACCTCTTATTATATGGTGCAGAAGAGCCAGGCGGAAAACGAGTGGTTAAAGAGGTGGAAGGGATTCACACCATGATGAGCAGGCTGCTGCTAAAACAGGATAGTTCTGAAATAGGTTCAGCTTCTATGAAACGTCTTACACGTCTCATTCATCAGGCAGAGTGCCCTAGTTGCCATGGAAAAAGATTAAATGCTGCTGCACGCTCCTCTAAGGTTGCAGGTTACAGCATTAATGAAATGTGTGAAATGGAATTCCCAAAGCTCAGGCAGGTTCTTCAAGGTGTCACTGACTCACGCGTTAGCTCAGTTGTAGAGAGTCTAATAACTTCTCTTACGCGCATGATTGATATTGGATTACCCTACCTTTTCCTTAATCGTGAATCCTCTTCTCTATCTGGTGGAGAAGCACAACGTTTAAAATTGGTGCGCTATATGGGAAGTGCTCTCACTGGCATGACCTATATTTTTGATGAACCTAGCATGGGAATGCACCCTAGGGATGTTTACCGTATGACCAAGCTCCTTCAAAGTCTCCGTGACAAGGGCAATACCATTTTAGTGGTGGAACATGATAAGGATGTCATTTCTATTGCAGATGAGGTCATTGATGTAGGGCCACTGGCTGGTAAAAATGGTGGAACCATTCTCTATCAAGGAACTTATGAAGGCTTATTAACCTCAGGGACCTTAACGGGTAATGCCATGAAACAACAGACACCTATTAAAGCTCATCCAAGAAAACCCAAGGAATTTCTAAAAATTGAAAAGGCTAACCTTCATAATCTTAAGAATGTCTCCGTAAATGTTCCACTAAATGTTTTAACGGCTATAACAGGTGTGGCTGGTTCTGGAAAAAGCTCACTTTTTAGAGATGTTTTTGCCTCACAATACAGTGATAGGGTGGTTCTAGTCGATCAATCCCCTGTAACAGCTACAGGGCGATCCACTCCAGCTACTTTC
The DNA here is from genome assembly GCA_023412455.1 of Bacillota bacterium. Taxonomy (GTDB): domain Bacteria; phylum Bacillota; class Clostridia; order Lachnospirales; family Cellulosilyticaceae; genus Sporanaerobium. Next base: position 1,224 of record JAEYNQ010000025.1, on the reverse strand, counting down.
CTTGGATTTTTTGATGACATTCGAAAACGTATGGCTGAAGAAAATGGCGTTAATGCCGCTTTATTTTCTTTTAATAGTAAAGGGGCCTGCCCTTTTTGCAGTGGCCGTGGAGTGACAGTAACGGAACTTATTTATATGGACCCTGTGACTACCGTTTGTGAAGAATGTGGTGGGAATCGTTACAGTAATGAAGCACTTTCATACACCTATCGTGGTAAAAGCATCGTTGATGTTTTAGAGATGAATGCGGAAGAGGCAGCTGCTTTTTTTGCTGATTGTCCTAAAATCCGTAAGTGGCTAGATGCCCTCATTACAGTAGGTCTCCCCTATTTATCTTTAGGGCAACCCTTATCCACTTTATCTGGTGGCGAGCGTCAACGGGTTAAGCTCGCCAAGTATTTACACAACAAAGGGAACATCTATGTACTTGATGAGCCTACCACAGGCCTTCACGCCTCTGATGTGCAAGCTATTATGAAACTGCTTGACAGCTTTGTAAAACGGGGCAACACAGTCATTGTCATTGAACACAATATGGATGTGGTCAAAGAGGCGGATTATATCATTGATATTGGACCAGATGGTGGGACTGCTGGTGGTGAAGTTGTATTTGCAGGAACACCCCAAGAGATGGTCAATCATTCTGATTCTATTACAGCAAAGTATCTCAAGAAATCATTACAGTAGAATTAAGAGCAGTGACCGTCAAGAAACTAAGCACAATAAATCTTAAGAAAATAGATAGCAATAGGAGCTTAAACTTAGTAAGTAAAGAAAGGATAAATTGCTTATGAATAATTATCAAAAAACTTTTGTTCAGGTCATTTGTAAGCCAGAACGCAAGGTCATTATTAAGCGCGGCATCCATGCGAATGAGTATTTCTCATACTATAGAGAAGTAAGCTGTGATACGTGGTCCATATTAACAAGCATGGATTCTCTTTGTGGAGAACCTGTGTGTCTTTGGCTGCCTGAAGCCTACAAAAAGCCCAACACCTCCACCTACGTACAAGGCGTGGAAGTGGAAATAAATTATAGTGGGGAGATTCCTGACGGCTTTGATGTTATTACCCTACCCAAAGCTGAATACTTAGCTATTCAAGGAGAACCCTTTAGAGAAGAAGATTACGAACAGGCTATTCTATCAGTACAATGTTCCCTAGAACACTACGACCCAACACTTATTGGTTATGAATGGGATGAGGAGAATCCTCGCATTCAACT
>JAEYNQ010000008.1 GCA_023412455.1 Bacillota bacterium | reverse complement strand
AAATCTTTGCCATCAGAGCCATGCAGCTCCTTATGGTTTATGCGGTATTAGCGTTCGTTTCCAAACGTTATCCCCCTCTATAGGGCAGGTTACCCACGCGTTACTCACCCGTCCGCCACTAAGCCTCGGGAGCAAGCTCCCTTAGCTTCGTTCGACTTGCATGTGTTAAGCACGCCGCCAGCGTTCATCCTGAGCCAGGATCAAACTCTCATATAAAATGATTCTTAGTTAAATGAAGTGGTTTTCTTCATTTGACTTAGAAGAATTTATCTAGCGTTAGATGTGCTTATTGGCTAGCGCGAGCTAGACGATTAGAACATCTTACTCTAGAAAAAATGTTAGTTTGTCCATGCAACTAAAGTTGCTGACTTATTACTTAGTACTAATAGTACTCATCGAACTTGTTAAACAAGTTCTTGAATCGACTGGTTTTATGGTTACTATTTTGTTTTCAATGTTCATTTATCAAGCTTTTACTTCTTGTTTGTGGTGGGCTGATTGCCACCGACTTGTATTATCTTACACGAGTTTTCTACATATGTCAACACCTAATTTGATTTTTTTTGCTTTTTTCTTTTTGTGCCCTTTTACCACCTCTAATTCCTTGTGTATACTGAATTTCTACTGCTACACATCCTATAGTGTATACTATTACTTTTCAGATTATGTATCGCCTCTTTATTTTAAAAAATCCTCTATTAATAGTACGTCTCTATTAACATTTCACGTATTTTAGAAACAAATACTAAGATTGTAAATAATATAGCACTACATTATAATAGGCTATAATATTTTATTTAACCTAACTATTCTTTCTTTTAATTTGACAAATTCTTCCCATTAGCATACTCTAATAATATAACAACCTATAGAAATAGGAGGACATCCTTATGAATAAGACAATTATAACTATCGGAAGACAATTTGGAAGTGGTGGACGTTATATCGGAAAAAAAATAGCAGAAGAGCTGGGTATTCCTTTCTATGATAAGGAATTAATCGAAATAGCTGCTAAAGAAAATGGTATGAGCCCCGAAGTATTTACTAATATTGATGAAACAGCCTCTAGTAGTTTTCTTTATTCTTTAGCTATGGGAGTTAACACTTTTGGTAGCCGTGTTTCAACACTTTCAGAAATGCCCCTCACAGATAAACTTTTTATAGCAGAAACGAATACCATTAAAAAGATAGCTCATAAAGAGTCTTGTGTTATAGTAGGACGTTGCGCAGATTATATCTTAGCAGAAGATCCTGATGCCATTCATGTCTTTATCCATGGTAAATTTGAAGATCGTATGACCCGTGCCATCAATGAATATGGTGTTCCTGCTGAAAAAGCCGAGGCCGTTGTTCATAAGACCGATAAAAAACGTGCAGCTTACTATGAATTTTACACGAGTCAGAAATGGAGCAAAGTGACTAACTACACTCTTTGCTTAGATAGTTCAGTTTTAGGTCTGGACTACTGCGTTAAACTCATTAAAGAAGTGGTTGAAAACCGTAGAAAATAATTTTTAAGAAAAACGCAAAAAACACTCCGTAAAGCATCTCTTCTTTACGGAGTGTTTTTCTTATCAGGGCTACAAGGATTCGAACCTTGGAATGCAGGAATCAAAATCCTGTGCCTTACCGCTTGGCGATAACCCTAGGTAAAATGTAAGTTAAAATACATGCGGGCGAAGGGAGTCGAACCCTTACACCCTGCGGCGCTAGATCCTAAGTCAAGTGCGTCTGCCAATTCCGCCACGCCCGCATAAATGAGCCACCCGGGAATCGAACCCGGGACAACTTGATTAAAAGTCAAGTGCTCTACCGACTGAGCTAGTGACCCTTATTTAACTATTGCTTTATTCCTTTTAGAAAGGAAAATCGGGGTGACAGGACTCGAACCTGCGGCCTCCTGAACCCAAATCAGGCGCTCTAGCCAAACTGAGCCACACCCCGTTTTTTTAAGTTGGCAACCATCTACTCTCCCGGTCCGTCTCCAGACAAGTACCATCGACCGACTAAGTCTTAACCATCGTGTTCGGTATGGGAACGGGTGTTTCCCCTAGTCGCATTATCACCAACAATGACCCGTACGAGAATCGAACTCGTGTTACCGCCGTGAAAGGGCGGTGTCTTAACCGCTTGACCAACGGGCCATAAAAGCGCGAGACGGGACTCGAACCCGCGACCCTCTCCTTGGCAAGGAGATGCTCTACCAACTGAGCCACTCGCGCATCTACTACTTAGCAAAGCGCTGTTGGAAAACTTGTTTGTGTCACCCAACGAATATAATCATACAGGATATACTTACATATGTCAACTCTTTTTTCATTTTTTATTTATCTTTTTTAATCTCTAAGTTAATTCCTTTTAAAACTTCAGGTGACTTCTTGCTATATTGATAGGTTAAATGTTGTAATTTAATCATCCTCACCTCTCCTCTCAAGCCCCACCTTCTTCAAAATAGAGCTCTTCATAAGCTTCAAGTATCTTCTTAGTGGGGCCATCTAGTAAGAAGCTCCCTTCCTTCAGGGTCGAGTTAACTGGTTGGTTCATCTAATACCAGTACTTTAGGACGTTGTGCAAGGGCAGCTGCAATAGCTACCCTTTGCATCTGCCCTCCAGATAATTCTGCAGTCCCTCTCTGTCTTAAACGAGATATACCCCATAGTTCTAGACTCTCTGTTATACGCTTCTCTATCTCTTCCCTTTCTAACCCTTGATTTTCTAATGCAAAGGCAATCTCATCTTCTACCTTTCCTGTTATCATCTGAGTATCAGGGTCCTGTAATACAGTTCCTATTGTTTTGGAAAGCGTACTGCAACTTACTTCTATCGTATCTTCACCCTCTACGTAAACCGCCCCATAGAACGCCCCCCGATTCCTATTCATCACTCAAAAATAATATTTAAACCCTTACCTTGCCTCTCTTTTATCTCTGCTTTCTGGTTGCTAAATATTCTCCTACTGCCTCCACATCCTTATCTCCCCGACCGGATAATGTGACAATGATAGAGTCCGTGCTTTTACAGGTTGGTGCATATTTAAGAGCATAAGCCAGAGCATGAGAACTCTCGATAGCTGGTAAAATACCTTCTGTCTTACATAATACAAGAAGAGCTTCTACAGCCTCATCATCTGTAATCGATTCATAGCGTGCTCTACCAACTTCATTGAGATAAGCATGTTCAGGCCCTACTCCAGGGTAATCTAATCCTGGTGAAATAGAATAAACAGGTGCTACTTCTTTCTCTTCATCCAAGACACAGAGTGTCTTCATACCATGGAGAATAGTTGGCTCTCCTTTTGTGATGGTTGCTGCATGATAAGGTGTCTCTAGACCTTTACCTGCTGCTTCAACACCGATAAGCTCTACCTCTTCATCTTCCATATAAGCTGCAAAAGAACCAATAGCATTACTTCCTCCACCTACACAAGCAATGAGCGCCTTAGGTAACTTGCCTTCCTTTTCCAGAATTTGCACCTTTGATTCTTCACTAATAATTTGCTGAAAGTGCTTAACGATAGTAGGATAAGGATGTGGCCCTACTGCTGAACCTAATACATAGAAGGTATCCTCTGATGAATTAACCCATGCAGCAATGGCCTCGTCTACCGCTTCTTTTAAAGTCTGTGTACCCGAAAGAGCAGGGACTACTTTAGCGCCTAGCATCTCCATTCTAAAAACATTAAGCGCTTGCCTCTTCATATCTTCCTTTCCCATATAAACAACACATTCCAGTCCCATTAGGGCTGCTACAGTGGCTGTAGCTACACCATGTTGACCTGCCCCTGTTTCTGCAATAAGCTTTTTCTTGCCCATTCGTTTTGCTAGAAGCACTTGCCCTAAGACGTTGTTGATTTTGTGCGCTCCTGTATGATTAAGGTCTTCTCTTTTTAAGTAGATTTTTGCCCCTCCACACTGTCTCGTTAAATTCTCTGCATAATAAAGAGGGGTTTGTCTCCCTACATAATCTTTGAGGTAGTAGTCTAACTCTTTTTTAAATTCTTCGTCATCCTTGTACTCTAAAAAAACTTCTTCTAGCTCCTTAAGTGCCTTTAACTGAGCCTCTGGTACATAAGCTCCTCCAAAACTTCCAAATACATCTTTCAACATAATAAACCCCTCCATTTAGTTTTTTTAAACCTAAAGAGTGATCTATGAACACTGGGTTATTTTTGGGCAAATAAAAAAACTATATCTTCTCCCTCTCTTGGGACGATATAGCTCGCGGTGCCACCCAAATTATGTACCTAGACCAAAGGCCAAAGTACATATCTCTTACAGATACGGTATACTAAATACGATATCTTGTTCTTATAACGTAGAACCTACGGCATTGGCTACTTATAACTTCACCAAGCGTCTCCCAAACCCATTCCTTATACTCCCCTGTATCGGACCTCACACCAAACGCCGACTCGCTGTAACACTTCGTTATAAGTACTCCTTTTGTTCCTAGACTTTTACTTCTGATTTAATTATATAATATATTATTATAGTTAGAATTATTTGTCAACTATTTTTTTATATTCTAAGATTAATATTTTTGATGCTTCAAAGTATATGGAAGTTAAATATATGATAATTATTAACAATTTATAGTAAGTATATCCCACCAAAATAGTATAAATTTACAAGAATTTTATTTATTTTTATATACTTATCATAAAATTTATATATTTAATTTAATTGCCGGTTGTCTTGTGGTATAATATTGTCATCAAGTACAAGAAACTCTACTCCATTTAGAAAGGGTGTTGCCCCATGGTTCTATTTAATAAAAAGGCGTCATCAAAGACTAGTTTAAAATTTTCTTCTTCTACAAAAAAAAATCTTAAACCTCCTGTGACTTCACCTTCAGCCTCTAATAAACATGCTAAACCTAAATTTATTTCTATAAAATTCAACTTGGTGGGAATGTGTATTAGTTTTGCTATTATCCCTTTACTTATTGTAAATTTGATTTCTGCTTCTGTCTCTGAACAAGCCCTTTCTAACACCGCTTCCCAGTTGACAGCTCAAACTATTAAGCAAGCTGCTAATAACATGGAATCTTCTATTGATAGTGTCGAAAGTAAAGTTATAGATTTTATCCTTACAGTTACCACCAAAAGTTCTACATTCTCTCAATGTTTTTCTTCTGATGTATTAACAAAAATAAAAGCCAGAAATACTTTACAAACCGAACTGGTCTCTCTCGTCTCTCTCTATAAAATCTTTGGCTCTGTATCTATTGTTTCTGATAATGGTGAAAGTTTTACTAGCTCTTCCTCTTATTCCTCTACAGAGAATTTATCTCTCGTTTTTGACTTAGATGTTGGAAACAGTGTTAATTGGCAATATGGTTTAGGCTCCACCGCTGACCAATTATATATCTTAAAGTCTATGGGTAAGGTTAAGGATTCTGAAGGTATGTTTTGTGCAACTATCAATATCCCAGAACTTACTTCTACTTTAAATGATATCGAACTCTTAGAAAATTCCCTTTTAGTCCTTCTAGATCCAAATAAAAACCTACTTTATACTAACCTTCCTGAAGAGACAACCATCAATGATGACTTTTGGTCTACTATTAATACACAAGAGGCTTTTAACTCTACAACTTTAGACTCTAATCTAGTCACTTATGTAACACTTTCTAATGGCTGGATACTAGCAGCAAAAACACCTACCACTTCTCTTACCAGTCAACTGCGTGCTGCCAAGCTCCTTACTTGGTCCTTGATTTGTGTTACAGGTATTTTAGCTATCCTCGTGGGACTTGGCTTTGCTCATCGTTTTTCTCGTCCTATTTTAAAACTTATGAACCTTATGAAACAAACAGAGCAAGGAGATTTAACTGTATCTATCACCCCTACTGGACATAATGAAATTACTCAACTCTGTCAAAGCTTTAATGTAATGGTAAGTAATATGCATGGTCTTTTAAAGCAGACGCAAACTGTTATCGTAGATACCCTTAAAGATAGTGAGGTCTTAGCTGAGTCTGCTAAACAATCTGTAGATACCTTTAACGAACTAGCTCACTCTGTAGAAGACATTGCCCAAGGAACTACTCAGCAAGCACAAGACGCACAGGAAAGTACCTCTTCCATGTCCACCTTATCTCATAGCATTCAAACTGTATCTGATAAGTCCAATGCCATCTATAGGAATGCAGAAGGTGCCACAACCATGATTCAGCAAGCTACCCAAGCGATCTCTCACCTTAATGATACCATGTCTTCTTCTATAGCCATTTCTAATGATATTAATACAAGCATCTTAGAACTTGGACAACTTAATCGTGGTATTGAAAATGTTATGCAACTTTTAGATGGAATTAGTGAACAAACCAACCTTCTTGCACTTAATGCTAGCATTGAGGCTGCCAGGGCTGGTGAAGCAGGTAAAGGATTCGCCGTAGTGGCTCAAGAAGTTCGCACCTTATCTGAACAATCAAAGAGCTCTACAGTCAATGTGAGACAAGCTCTTACTAAGATAGGCCAAAAAACAGATAGTACCACTGAATTAATTAAAAAATCTAAGGCAGTCTTTGATAATCAGCAAGAATCTGTTGAAAAAGCTTCTGGGCTCTTTAAACAAATTATTGACCTTTTACAGCAGATTACTCTTGGGCTAGAAAATATTACTCAAGAAACTCATCAAATGGAACACCTAAAAGCTCAGACCTCTACCAAAATAGAAAGTATTGCTTCTGTTACAGAAGAATCAGCAGCTACTACTGAAGAAATAAGTGCTTTAACAGAAGAACAAAAAGGTGTTATGCAAAACCTATCTCAGCTTTCTGTTAAACTTACTCAAGCCATGGAAGAGTTACAAAAATCCATTCAAATCTTCAAGGTTTAAATGACATCCTATTAATTCAATCGTGTGAATCTTACTAACTATCAAAAAAACCTATAGAGTAGACCTTCTTTACTGTCTACCCTATAGGTTTTTTTAATTCATGGTTTCTCTTATACGCCAGAGTAAGCTGAGAAACCACCATCTACTGGTATAACAATCCCTGTTACAAAGCCTGCTGCTGCATTGTTTGTAAGGAATAATAAAGCTCCGTTTAATTCTTCTGCTTCACCATAACGTCCCATTGGTGTGGCATTTAAGATTTTTTGTGAACGAGCAGTTGGTGTACCATCTTCGTTGAATAAAAGTTTTTCGTTTTGTTTGGTTACAAAGAAACCTGGTGCAATAGCATTCACACGGATGCCCACTTTTGAGAAATGTACAGCTAACCATTGTGTAAAGTTGCTAATGGCTGCCTTTGCCCCACTATAAGCTGGAATCTTAGTAAGTGGTGTATAGGCATTCATTGAAGAAACATTGATAATGTTGCAGCCTTCTCTACCTACCATGTCTTTTGCAAAAACTTGTGATGGAAGAAGTGTTCCAATGAAGTTTAAGTTAAAAACAAATTCTACACCTGCTTGATCTAAATCAAAGAATGAAATGGTATCTGCTTCGATATCGCCTATTTCAAAGTATTCTTTTGTTGTTGTGGCCCGTGGGTTGTTGCCACCTGCTCCATTTAATAGAAGGTCACATGGGCCTAAATCTACTAATACTTTTGCATGTACTTCTTCAAGATTAGCTTTATCTAGTACATTGGCTTTGTATGCTTTTGCTACGCCACCTTCTGCTACGATTTCAGCTGCTACGCTCCCAGCTGCTTCTTCGTTAAGGTCAAGAACGGCTACCTTTGCTCCTGCTTTTGCAAGAGTTTTAGCGAACATACCACAAAGTACACCGCCTGCTCCAGTTACAACCGCTACTTTTCCACTTAAATCTGTTCCAAATGCTAAACTCATTTCACTTACCTCTTTTCTTAGACAGTTTATATGACTTCTTATTTATTATGCTATCTATTCTGGCAGCCTATGGTCCTTGCCTTAAGCTGCACTTCAGAATATATAAGCTTATTTACTCATTTTTTCAATAGCTTCCCATAGACCATTTAAGTAAGTTGCGCCTAAGGCTCTATCATATAAGCCATAACCTGCACGACCTGTTTCACCCCAGATCATACGTCCGTGGTCTGGTCTTACATAACCTGTAAAGCCATTGTCATATAAAGCTTTCATAATAGCAAACATATCTAGTGAACCACAGCTAGATAAGTGAGCTCTTTCCTCAAAACCATTCTCAAGAATAGCTACATTTCTCATGTGTACGAAGTGGATTCTTCCCATTGCTGCATATTTAGCTGCCATTTTTGCCACATCATTTTGGTTTGAACAACCTAAAGAACCTGCACAAAGAGTGATTCCATTGTGAGGATCATCTACAAGTTTTAAGAAACGGTCAAGATTTTCTTCACAGGTGATGATTCTTGGAAGGCCAAAGATACTCCAGCATGGATCATCTTCATGAATGGCCATGTTAATGTTGCACTCTGCGGCAACAGGGATAATAGCTTCTAAGAAGTATTTTAGGTTATCCCAAAGGTTATCTTCTGTCATGGCATTGTATTCCGCTACTACATTTTTAAGTTCATCTCTTGTGTAGCTTGAGTCCCAACCTGGAAGGGTTAAATCACTGTCACTTTCTAATGGATTAACAGCATCTACTTGGTCTTGGTAATAAACTAAAGAAGTCGAACCATCTGGTAACACGTGGTCAAGTTGCGTACGTGTCCAGTCAAATACTGGCATAAAGTTATAACAAATACATTGAACCCCTGCTTCTCCTAAACGTCTAATGTTTTCACAGTAATTGGCAATGTATTTATCTCTTGATGGTTTACCAAGTTTAATATCTTCATGTACAGGTACACTTTCAATCACATCAAAAGCTAACCCATTTTCCTCTGTTAATTTTTTAAGTCTAGCAATACTTTCTCTAGGCCATACTTCTCCTACTGGCACATCATATACTGCTGTGACAATGGAATGCATGCCTGGGATTTGTCTGATATTTTGTAAAGTTACTTTGTCGTCTTCGCCGTACCATCTAAATGATAATTTCATTTTAGTTCCTCCATTAATAAACGTATTTAATATACCTTTATTATAGGTCATCCGACTCTAAACACCATTGGTATAGTTGCTGTCAACATTGCAAAACTTGCTATTTTTAGTTATACTTATTATAATTTCACTTAAAACAGTGGTTGCTTTTAGCAAAATTCACTACATTCTATTATGAGGTATTATTATGCACAAAGAACTTTACACCGCCTTCAACACAAGACAATATATGCAATCCTCTGACTTTGAAATCTTTTATTATAACGATATGCATCTTGACCCTGTTTCTGCTCATACCCATGACTACTATGAGATCTACTTTTTTATAGAAGGTGATGTGCGCTATCAAATCGACAAAAGGTATTATGACCTACAATATGGTGATTATCTTCTTATTCCACCAGGCAAGCCCCATCAGCCTATCTTTAAATCCTATGAAACGCCTTATCGTCGCCTTATCCTTTGGATCAATAAGACGTATTATAATAGGCTCTGCAAAAACGCTATCGACTTTGCCTACAGCTTTGACCATGTACTGCAAACACAAAGCTACCATTATCGATTAGATTACATTACGCACCAGCAAGTGCAAGGGACTTTATTAGAATTGTTAGAAGCTACACATAGTCCTCATCCCTTTCGTAAAACCCATCTCCACTTGCTTTTGTCCTCCTTCCTAATGCAGCTTAATCGTATTACCTATAATATCCTCCATCAAGTTTCACCCTCCTACGGTAATACCCTTTATCTCAGCATTTGCGACTATATCAACAATCACTTAGGGGAAGACTTGGGATTAGATACGCTTTCTGAATTTTTTTATACCAGTAAATACCATATCTCTCATATTTTCAAAGATAATATGGGTATTTCTCTTCATCAGTACATTATTAAAAAACGTATTCATGCTAGCAAAAACAGTATTCTATCAGGTGTTCCCCTTAACCAAATTTATCAGCAATACGGTTTTAAAGACTACACCAGCTTTTATCGTGCCTTTAAAAAGGAATATGGCCTCTCTCCAAAGGAATTTAAAGAGCAACATAAGCTTCCTCAAGATTTCAAACTCACTTAAAGGATGGCCCAAGTGAATAATATGTTTAATTTCCACTTCTACAGATTTAGTAATTTGTAAATTTTATACGAATTTTAGTATTTTTAATCTATTTTATTTTTTATGTAGTATAATAAAACCAAAAATTGTAGATTACTATCGAATAGTGGAGGTTTTATTATGGATACTAAGCAGATTCTCATTTACTTAGATGAAGAAAAATGTATTGGATGTAACAAATGTGTGCGATGCTGTCCTGTAGAAGGGGCTAATATGGCCTATATCGTAGAGAACAAGAACAAAGTAAAACTCAACCCAGAACGATGCATTCACTGTGGGGAATGTTTGAAGGCTTGTGATCAAGAAGCTCGCTATTATATTGATGATACGGAGACCTTTTTTGAGGATCTAAAGAAGGGTAAATCCCTTGCTCTAGTAGTAGCTCCTGCTATTCGCATTAACTTTCCTGAGTACAAAAAGTTGTTTAGTTACCTTAAATCTCTAGGTGTTTCTCTTATTTATGATGTTTCTTTTGGTGCAGATATTACGGTTTGGGGATACCTACGTATAGCTGAGCAAAAGAAGCTTAAATCCTTCATTTCTCAGCCCTGTCCATGTATTGTTAATTATGTAGAAAAATACCTACCTGAACTTATTCCCTCTCTGGCTCCTATTCATAGTCCCCTGCTTTGTACAGGTATTTATATGAAACATTATGCTGGAATAACGGAGGATATTGCCTTTTTATCTCCTTGTATTAGTAAGGAGGATGAAATCCAGGACCCTCATACAAAAGGCATCATTAAATATAATGTGACTTTTGAAAAGCTTATACATTATTTAGAAGAAAACCATGTTAATCTTCACGCCTTCCCTGCTTCTGATTTTGATGACCCAGGTTGTAGTCTAGGTCTTCTCTTTAGCCGACCTGGTGGTTTAAAAGAAAATGTAGAAGCTCATACAAAAAAAGAATGGATTAAGCAACTCGAAGGTCCTCACCATGTCTACTCTTATCTTCATTATTACACCCAAAATGTTTCCAATATTCAAACACTCCCCTTTCTTGTAGATGTTCTCAATTGTTCTTATGGCTGTAACTATGGAACTGCTACTTCTTTCTCTCAAGATACAAGCTTAAGGGATTTTCATACGGCAGACTATCTACTAAATACTGCTAAAGAAGAAAAACTAGAAGAAAAGGGGAAGAAACTCTTTTCTAAAAAAGTGAATGAGTATTTTAAAAACTTCGATAAGCAGTTTAAGCTAGAGGACTTCATGCGCACTTATAGTTCTTCTAAGAAGGTGCCTCCTCTTCTAGAGCCCACAGAAGCTGAGCTAGACACCATTTATAATCAACTGAATAAAACAACTCCTGCCCATCGTAACCTTAACTGTTCTTCTTGTGGTTACTCCTCCTGTCATGAAATGGCCGTTGCTATCCACAACAAACTTAATGTATTTTCAAACTGTATTGATTACAATAAAGAAGAGGTCAAGTTTGAACAAAAAACCATTGCCGAACAGGCTCAACAAATCGACTTATTAGATCAAGTGCAAGCCCTTACAGAAGAACGTTTAAAACAGGCTGAGAGCTTAAAGAAACAAGTAGACGTTATTCTCTCTAGTATTCAAGATGTTACAACTGGAAACCAAGAAAATGCCTTACTTATTAGTAAAATCCAAGAAGAAAGCAGTTCCATATTAAATACTACATCTACTCTAAAAGAAAGCATTTCCAGTATTTCATTAAAGCTTAATGCATTCTCTAAAGCTTCTACTGAGATTGTAGATATTTCGGACCAAACCAACCTATTAGCTCTTAATGCTTCTATCGAGGCAGCTCGAGCAGGCGATGAAGGCAGAGG
>JAEYNQ010000302.1 GCA_023412455.1 Bacillota bacterium | reverse complement strand
AATTAGGGGACAACTCAAAGGATTGGCTTCTTGTCTTTCTGCCTTGGGATTATCTCTATAAAATCATTGTGTTACAAGAGAAACACGTTACTACTTATATGATGTATTGTGTGGCAATGGTGGTGGGTTGTAGTTACTTTATATTGAGACATAAAAAACTTAATTGCTAAAAATTATAAAAAGTATTGATAAAGATAGAATGATGGTCTATAATACATAAATATTCATTAATTAGAATAAATATTCAAAAATTATTTGGGTATTAGGGTTTAAAAGAATAAGGAGATGAAGAAAATGAATGAAAAAGTGGGGAGTCTCTTACATGTAACCAATAGGCCAGAGGTAGTAATGCAAAAAGGTAAGGGGATGTATTTATGGGATAATAAGGGGAAGAAATATTTAGATTTTATAGGAGGCTGGGCTGTGAATACCTTAGGGCATTGTCCCCAAGTGATGATAGAGGCCCTAAATAATCAAGCTAAGGAGCTTATTAACTGTAGTCCTAGTTTTTACAATGAGCCTATGCTAGAGTTTGCCGATTTACTGGTTGCAAACAGTTGTTTTGATAAGGTGTTTTTTATTAATAGTGGAGCAGAAGCCAATGAAAGTGCCATTAAGTTAGCTAGAAAGTATGGGGAGAAATATAAAGGTGGGGCTTATGAAGTTATTACCACAAAGCATAGTTTCCATGGGAGGACTTTAGCAACCATGTCAGCTACAGGCAAGGAAAAGTGGAAGGCTTTATTTGCTCCTAAGCTAGAAGGCTTTATTCATGTAGACTTTAACGATATAGAGGCTGTAAAGGAGGCTATTACCCCTAAGACTTGTGCCATTATGTTAGAGCCTATTCAAGGTGAAGGAGGCGTTAATGTAGCAGACCAAGCTTATATAGAGGCCCTTAGAAAGCTCTGCGACGAAGAAGAAATATTACTTATCTTTGATGAAGTGCAAACAGGCATTGGGCGTTGTGGCACTTTGTTTGCTTATGAAGGCTATGGGGTAGAACCAGACATTATGACCCTCGCCAAAGGCGTTGGAGGGGGTTATCCATTGGCAGCTATGCTGACCAAAGAAAAATGGGATATTTTTGATGCAGGCGATCAAGGAGGAACCTTTTCCTCACAACCTCTTGGAATGGCTGTTGGCTTAGCTGTTGTAAAAGAAGTCCTTAAGCAAAAGCTTGATGTGCATGCGAAAGAGATGGGAGATTATATTAAAGTTCAACTTGAAGGCATAAAGGAGCGCTATCAGCTGAGTCACATTAGGGGTAAAGGTTTGCTATTAGCCTTTGATTTACCTCAAGAAAAGGGCAGCGAGTTAGTGAAAAAATGTTTAGAGGAAGGATTAATTATTAATTCCCCAGCGCCTCATATAATCCGCCTCATTCCACCTCTTATTGTAAATAAAGAAGAAGTAGATGAAATGCTTAGATTTCTTACAAAAGTACTAGAGAGTATAAGTTAAAGATAAGCTAAAGGATAGGCCAAACGATAAGCTAAAGATAAGGAATAGAGGGAGAGAGAGGAAAACTATGAGCATTGAAAATTTTTTAAAAGAAGATGACTATGTAGATTTTACAGCACCTATTATTATGCAAAAGGTAGAGGAACTTTTTAAAGGGGTAGATAGAGAGGTAGACAAGGCAAGAATAGCTTATGAATTTGTACGTGATGAAGTTTCTCATATTTTTGACACAAAGGAGGATGTAGTAAAAGCAAAAGCCTCAGAAGTACTTCAGTATAAAGCAGGGATTTGTCATTCAAAAGCCTGCTTATTAGCAGCACTTTTGCGAGCAGTAGGGATCCCTGCAGGTTTTTGCTTCCAACATCTTACTTTAGCTGATGATGATTCTTTAGGCTATTGTGTCCATGCCTATAATGCAGTCTTTGTAGAAAACCATTGGATTAGACTAGATGCCAGAGGCAATAAGGAGGGGGTAGATGCCCAGTTCTCCATAGGCGAGCCTATTTTGGCCTTTAAGGAACGCCCTCAATATGATGAATACACATGTCCAGGCATTTATGCCACGCCTCATAAAGCTACCATGAAAATGTTAGAGGAAGTAAGCACCATGCAAGAAATATTAGACAGTATCCCTGATTATATTTTAGGAGAACCAGATAGTATGGAATAAAAATAGGAGATAGGAAAGGCATAAAAACAGGCCCCAAAAGAATGGTTTATACAAAGGAATGTGATAAAATGAGGATAAAGAAATAAGCCAAAAGAGGAAAAGCCATGTATAAGATCAGTGAATTTTCTAAGATAACCCATTTAACCATCAAAGCTTTACGTTACTATGATGAACAGGGGATATTAGTTCCTTCCCAGAGAGATGGGAATGGTTACCGTTACTATGATGAAAAGGACTATGAAAAAGCCAAGCTTGTAGCTAATTTAAGAGGATTAGACTTTTCTATTGCAGAGGTTAAGGATATTTTATTACATGTGGGCGATTCGCCACAGGACTTGGGCAATGTTTTAGAAGAAAAGAAAGAAC